>CAYQXT010000157.1:0-8475 GCA_964421365.1 uncultured Bacteroidaceae bacterium | reverse complement strand
ACTTTCATAAAGTAACTTTTTTAATTCTAATTCAATAACATCAAGAATTTCATTAAGATAAGTTTTCGTAACAATGGGTTTAATTTGACCAATTTGAATATGAGAAAGCTGCCAGATATTGTCAACGAGAGTTAACAGGCTACCTGTACTATCCTGAATATATTTTACAAATTCATTTTTTTTTGAAGCTAAAATTTTTGGATTAATTAGCAACTCAGTAAAGCCAATAATTGCATTTAAAGGAGTCCGTATTTCATGCGATATATTATGAATAAAAGCTGTTTTAAGCTTTTCCGAACGTTCCGCAGATTCTTTTGCTTGATATAATTCTTTTGTTCTCTCCTCAATTAACTCTTCCAGATGTTCTTTATATTCTCTTAGTTCTTCATCAATCAGCCATTTTTGAAGAGCCATATCAAAAGTTATTTTAAGCTGTGCAGGTGTGTAAGGCTTAAGTAAATATCCTAATGGATTTAATATTTTAGCTTCATGAATAATACTTTCATCATCAGTAGCAGTTAAGAATAATACCGGTTTAAGTTTGTATAAATAGAGCTTTTTTACTGTTTCAAGGCCATTTAACTTTCCTTCGAGTATTATATCCATAATTACAAAATCATACTCCATGTCTTGTTCTGCAATCAGAAAAGCTTCACCACTAGCAAAAATATCTATTACTTTATATCCGAATACTTCTAGATGATATTTAAGATCTCGGGCGATAATTTTAGAATCTTCCACAAGTATAGCCTTATGTAAAATTTTAGTTCTCATTTTTTAGGTGTTTATTAATTACTTCGTATAATAAATCGGCCTTAATAGGTTTTGTAAGGTACTCATTACATCCCGCAGCAAGCATTTGTTCTTTTTCGCCTTCTAAGACATAAGCAGTCAAGGCAATTATAGGAATTTTTTTGTTTATTTTTCGTATCGCTACTGTCGCTTCATTTCCATTCATCAGTGGCATTTGTATATCCATTAGTATAATATCAATTTTAAAATCATTCTGTTTTACCAAATCAAGGGCTTCTTTACCGTTATGCTTCCACATCGTTTTGGCCCGAGTTCTATCTAGTATATTCTTAAGCACTATGTAATTTAACCGATCGTCTTCAACAATCAAAATACTTTTGCCCGGGATAAAAGGAAGTTGGAAATTCGAGTTGACTATCTCTTCTTTTTCCATTTTTCGTTCTATATACGGTAGAGTAAAATAAAATTTAGCACCTGAATTTTCCTCACTTTCCAACCATATTCTCCCCCCCAGAAGTTCAACTAATTTTTTGGTTATAGCCAGTCCTAAACCTGTGCCTTTAAAATTTTTTTTATAAGAACTCTCTACCTGCCCAAAACGTTCAAATATAATGCTATGTTTATCCTTAGCAATACCAATTCCTGTATCTTCTACATAAAACCGAAGAAGTGTATCTATTTTTTTATATCCAAATTTAATATAGCCTGAATCCACAAATTTGAGGGCATTTCCAATAAGATTGGTCAGGATTTGTTTTAATCGATGTGAGTCTGAATAAAAACTGAAATTTTTATCAAGGATTTCTTTTACAAGAATAAGCTCTACATTTTTTTTATCTAATTTATTTTTGATTTCTTTATGGGTAGCATAAACTTCGTCTAATAAGCGGTTGAGATACACTCGCCCTCTCCTTATTTTCAGCTGCCCAGCTTCTATTTTTGCTGTATCTATAATATCATCAATCAAAGTCAAAAGGGTATTTCCACTACTATTAATATACTTTATATATTTTGCTTTTTGGGCTTCATTAATATTTTTATTTTTCAATAAATCGGCAAATCCAATAATTGCATTCAAGGGAGTTCTAATCTCATGCGACATATTGGCCAAAAAGGCAGATTTCAATTTGTCAGATGTCTCTGCTTTCTCTTTTTGAGCCTGAAGTACTTGTTCAAACTCATATCTATCTGTTATATCTCTGCTTAAAACGACAATACCCAGCACTTCTTTTCGTGAATTTTCAAAAGGAAATTTGAGCGTATGCAAGAGAATCTTTTTATCTTTTCCTGCATTCATCCATTTTTCTTCCGCGTAGATATTCTTATCCTTAATGATTGTATTCTCTATCTCCTGATTCCGAAGTGCTTTTTTTCGCGAATACAAATCAAAATCTGTTTTACCAACAAGTACTTGTGTCTCACCAAATAATTCTTTAAAAGCAGGATTATAACCAAGATATTCCCCTTTTAAATTTTTATAGCTAATCATAAAAGGTATAGAGCGGATTATGGAATGAAGAATGGCTCTTTCGCGTTCCAAATAACGCTCAAAATTATGCCGTGAAGTAATATCTATTGCTATTCCCCAGTCCTTCCAACCCGAGATAGGTGTTGATTCAGAAACGCTTATCCAGGCCAATCTTTTAGTTTCATTAGTAAGGGTTAATATATCCGTCTCTATCCATTTGAATTCACCAATAACAAAGGCATTTTCTATCTTTAAACGCTCTGATTTATCAGGTATTAATACGGAAAGTGCTCTATCATTATGCTCAAATAAATTTTGTGAGTAACCGGTTAATCTTTCTGCCTCTTCATTCCAAAAAATGAAATTTCCAAGCTTATCTCGTGCATAAACAAGAATAGGCAATTTTTCGATAATGCTCTTAAACTTGAAGGCTATTTTATGCAAGGATTCATTAGCCACTTGTAAGTTTGTCTCGGCATCCAAAATACTTTTGTTTTGCCGGGCTAATTGAAGATTTTGATTCCGCATCTTATCATATAAACGATAAATTAGAAAACTAAGACTAAGAGAAACAAGTAAGAAAAATAATACTAAATAGATATAGAAACGTTGAATAAGTGTTTTCTGCTCAGCAGAATTTTTTGTTGCTGTTAAACTTTTAATTTTTTGCTCCACAACTGATTGCTCATCAGACATTTTAGATATTATCTCTACTATATTACGTGTTTTAATCCGTTTTTCGGACAAATATAAACGTTGGGAATATTTTAAAGCTAAATCAACTTTTCCTATCTCCCGATAAAAATCAATTGCAGATGTATAAACTTGCGTTTTGGTATCACGTCTCACTCCTATACTTGTAATTTCTATAGCATCTCCCAGCATATTCCGGGCTTTTATCATTTCTTTTTTGTTCTTAAATACTCTCATCTTATGTATATAGATAAGAGCTTCAAGATCATTTTTCCTTACTTGTTTTGAATATTTCTCACTCAAATTAAGATAATAAAGAGCTGAATCACTTTTATTTAATTCTAAAAAATCTTCTGCAAGATTTATATAAGCATAAATCAAACATAATGAGCAATCGGCTTCCAATCCAAATTTTATGGCTTGTTTATGAAATTTCACGGCCAACACATCAAAACTCTTATTTCTTGCTATTTCGCCTAAATTATTATTAACAAAGGATATTCCCGATATATCATTATTTTTTTTGAAAAGATTTATGGATTCGTAGTAAAAACTCTCGGCCATTGGATAATTATTCATGGAAAAATAAATATTTCCAAGAATCTGATAAATTTTGGGGAGATAAATACTCTGACTATCTTTAGAAAATATTCTTTCTGCTTTAAACGCATTTATATAAGCTTTAGCAAATTCTCCAATACTCCAGAAATATACAGATTGAAAATATAAATATCGTCCCGAAATATCAGAATCATTTTTAAAACTTTTCACGTATGGAGCTATTCTTTCAAAAAAAAACTTGGCCTTATCAAAATTATCTGTATATAATTCTAAATTGATTATTTTAAGAGCAACATCAACAAATTGCGGGGTATCACCTTTACCTAAAAGTTGAAAATACGCTTGTTTATATTCGGCTAGTGCAAATTTATAATTATTCTGTTTCTCATAGGCTTCAGCTAATGAATTATGTAAAAAAAAATTTAAGCTAACAGAATGCTTTTTTCTAAAGTTTAATTTAATATATTCAATTAATTGATGTGTTTCATTTTTATGTGCTAATTTATTCACCGCAAGCTTCACAGAGTCCTCACTGCTTATCTGACTATATAAAAATTGCTCTGAATTTATAAAGACAAACAATAGAATTAACAGAGGGTAAAAAAAATTAAATCGACTATTCATTTTTATCCAATAAATCGACAATACTCTTTTCCGTTTCACTCAATTTCTTTTTTAGTTTTTGAATTAACTCACTAGCACGCTTTACCTGTGTGAAAAGTTCATCAATATTTACTTCACCACTTTCCAGAGTACTTAAAATTGTCTCTAGTTCTGCTAAGGCTTCTTCATAAGAAGTTTTTTTTGACATAATTCATTACTTTTAGAGAATAAATATAGAAATAAGCTGGTTAAAAACAAAAGTAAAATCTATATTTATTTAAAAAATAATTTTTCCCTTAAACAATTTCAGAAATAAAAAAGCTTTATATATTTGATTATTCAGAAACAAGCTAATAATCAAATAGCTAAAGAAAATAATCAGAAAGCAAAAAGGAATTTACCCAACTATTATGTAAAGATATTTTATTAATTCGTATTTTATTTATTTATTCGTAGGAATTTTTACAAAAAAAAATTATGCAAAAAATCAACGAATTTCTACTTTTTATAGATAGTTATATCGGAAGTGCAGAATGGTTTGTACTACTCCTTCTAGGAACAGGCCTGTTTTTTACTTTTTATTTAAAATTTCCCCAAATTCGTTTCTTTAAACATGCCATTCGCATTGTATCTGGCAAATATGATAAAAAAACCGACCAAGGCGACACTTCCCACTTTCAAGCACTTTCTACCGCTCTTTCCGGAACCGTTGGCACGGGGAATATAGCCGGTGTTGCACTGGCTATCCACTTGGGTGGCCCTGCCGCTCTTTTCTGGATGCTGATTACCGCCGGTCTGGGGATGACCACAAAATTCGTAGAGGTTACTCTATCGCATAAATACAGAGATATTTTACCTGACGGTTCGATAGCAGGCGGCCCTATGTATTACATGAAAAAACGCTTTAATATCAAGCTTAAAAATGGCAAAACACTCAAATCCGGCTATTTTATAGGCGCTTTATTTGCTTTAGCAACCATTCTTTCTTCTTTCGGAAGTGGCAGTTTACCACAAATAAACAGCATTAGTAATGCCATGTTTGCCACTTTCAAAATTCCCTTCATTTGGACTGGTGGTATTTTATCCGTACTTTTGGCTTTAGTTATTTTAGGTGGAATAAAACGGATAGCTAAAGTTACTGAAAAATTAGTACCCGGAATGGCTTTAATTTATCTTATTGGTGCCATGGCAGTATTAACTTACAATTACCAAAATATTATCCCTTCACTCATAGCTATTTTTAGAGATGTCTTTACCGGAACAGCTGCTTTTGGTGGTTTTTTAGGTGCCGGTTTTAGTTTCGCATTTAATCGCGGAGTAAACCGTGGACTTTTCTCCAACGAAGCAGGTCAGGGGTCTGCACCTATAGCTCATGCCGCAGCACGTGCCGATGAACCCGTTTCTGAAGGAATGGTGGCTATCCTCGAACCTTTTATCGACACCATACTCATCTGCTTCCTCACAGGATTGGTACTTTTATCATCCGGCGTTTGGACAGAAAAATTTGAAAATCAATTTCAAATAGCTGATATGGTGGTATTAAATCGTCATTTTGATGAAAATAGCCAAGCTGACATTAAACAAATATCTGATGCACTAAATAGAAAAACGAAAATCCCTGTTTTTACAGGAAAATTAGAAATTAAAGAGGGTAAATTAGTGAATAAATTAACAATCCTAGAGGCTGCATCTATCGCTGACAGTATTCGTTTTAAAGAAAACAGCAATTTGTTTAGCGGTACTATTCCGGTTAAAGCCGGAATGGTTGATTTAAGCGATAATAATGTTGTCATTACCGGGAAATCGCTCCTTCACAGTGCGCCGCTTACCACCGAAGCCTTTAAGCGCAGCTCGTTTGGCGATTGGGGACAGTATATTATTTCCATTGGCTTACTCCTTTTTGCTTTTTCTACGGCTATTTCATGGTCGTACTATGGAGGGCGTTCGATGACCTATTTATTTGGCAGTAAATCAGTAATTTATTATCGTATTCTATACGTGGTAGCCTTCTTTTTTGCCTCTTTTACCGACACCACTATTATTTGGAATTTATCGGCTCTGACTATTGCATTTATGGCTATTCCTAACTTATTAGGAATTTTAGTACTATCAAAAGATATGAAGCAGACCGTGAAAAATTATTGGGTACAGTTCAAAAGAGAACATCCCGAAGAAAATATTAAATTTAAAGATTAGTTTTAAAATAATGATAAAGTAATTATAAAAATAGTGATAGAATAGTGATAAAGTAATTATAAATCAAAAAACATTTAATACTATATTACAATATATAACTTAAATAAATTTTCAGCAAAAAATAAATTAATGGTAATTCGTAATTAATTAGTAATTTTAAAAAATGTACCCTACACTCACAGATTGGATTAAGGATTGGTTTGGCGTGAATATTCCACTGCCGATACAGTCGTATGGATTTATGATGGCGCTAGCTTTTTTATTTGGTGCCCTGATTTTAATATTGGAATTTAAACGAAAAGAAAAAGATGGAAAACTGAAGCCTATTTCTAAAGAAATTATTCTGGGCGAAGCTCCCAAGAGCAAAGATATTATTATTTCTGCTCTAATTGGTTTTTTTATCGGTTTTAAGACTATTGAGGGTTTCTTTTATTATGGCGATTTGGTCAGAAATCCGCAAGAGTTTTTACTCTCTATGCGAGGCAATTATTGGGGAGGAATTATATTTTCCTTACTTTTTGGCGCTTGGACTTATTACGACCAAAAACGTAAGCAATTGCCCAAGCCCAAAAGAGAAAATGTAGTTATTCATCCCTTTGAACTTACCGGCACAATCATTGTGCTGGGAGCGGTATGGGGAATAATCGGTTCCAAGATATTCGATACAATGGATCATCTGAACGATTTACTTACTAATCCTATAGGCACTCTTTTTTCTTTTAGCGGATTGTCCTTTTTTGGTGGATTAATCGTTGCCGGCACAGCAATAATTATATATGGCAAAAAGCATAATGTAAAAGTGCTGCATTTAGGTGATGTCACCGCTCCAGCACTGGCACTTAGCTACGCTATCGGACGGATTGGCTGCCAAGTGGCAGGTGATGGTTGCTGGGGAATAAACAACCCAAATCCACAGCCTAAATGGCTCTCGTGGCTTCCCGATTGGACTTGGGCTTACAATTTTCCGCATAATATAATCAACGATGGCGTTTTAATTCAAGGCGCTCAGGGTCTCCACAATCATATACTTGCCGTTCCGGTATTTCCTACTTCTTTTTACGAAACTACGATGATGCTCATTGTTTTCGGTTTTTTGTGGTTTCTACGCAAAAAAATTAAAACTCCCGGTATTTTATTCGGGATTTATCTAATATTCGCAGGTGTAGAGCGTTTTATAATTGAAACAATCCGCGTGAATGTTCCTTATCATTTTCTGGGAATCACTGCTACTCAAGCACAGATAATCTCTGTTTTTCTGGTTATTGGTTCTTCGATATTTATCTATATATTGATGCGAAATAAAGAAAAATTGGCCAATTATTGATACGAATCGGCATCATAGTTTTATGCATATTTTTGTAATATTTTGATTAAAATGAAATAACAAAATCATTTCACAATTTTAATAGCGGTTAAATATAACCATTAAGCTCAAAAAAATGAACTATCATAAAATTTGCACAGAAACGATAAAAATTGCCAAAGAAGCGGGTACTTTTATAAGAAACGAAGCTCCAAAGCTCAAAACCTCAGATATAGAAAACAAGGATACGAACGATTTTGTCTCTTACGTTGATAAAACATCAGAAAAGCTAATTATAGAAAAACTTAAAAAATTGCTGCCCAATAGCGGATTTATTGCCGAAGAAAATACAGAGTCTTATCTGGCAGAAGTTTACAACTGGATTATAGACCCGCTGGACGGAACCACAAATTTTATTCATGGATTAAGTCCTCATGCAGTGAGTATTGCTTTACAGGAAAACGAGCAAACTGTTGTTGGTGTTATTTACGAAATAAGTTTAGACGAGTGTTTTTATACTTGGAAAGATGGCAGCGCTTTTTTGAACGACAGGGCAATACACGTAAGCGAAAAAAATGAAGTGGCCAACTCGCTTTTCGCAACGGGTTTTCCCTACAAAAATTTTCAAAAACTGCCCCAATTCATGGATACATTGGCTTATTTTATGCAGCATTCTCACGGTTTACGGCGCTTAGGCTCGGCTGCAACAGATTTAGCCTATGTGGCTTGTGGCCGATTTGAGGCCTTCTACGAATACGGACTTAGCCCGTGGGATGTCGCAGCAGGAGCATTTATTGTAGAGCAAGCTGGTGGATTAATTTGCGATTTTAGCGGCGAAGACAATTATTTATTCGGAAAGGAGATCATCGCTTCTAATGCGGGGATTTTTGCTGAGTTT
>CAYQXT010000156.1:0-8494 GCA_964421365.1 uncultured Bacteroidaceae bacterium | reverse complement strand
ATTGGGCGGGGTGATATGCTTATTACTCAGGGTTCAGACCTAATTCGTTTACAATGTGCTTTTATAGATACTTATGAAATAGAGCGTATTACCGAGTATGTCGAAAAACAACAGGGTTATCCGACTCCCTATTTTTTGCCCGATTATGAATCAGAAGAAAATGCGGCTACTAAAGATGTTGATTTAAGTAATAGAGATGTTTTGTTCGATGATGCTGCACGGGTAGTTGTTCTGCACCAGCAGGGTTCTACATCACTAATACAGAGAAAATTGTCGATAGGATATAACCGGGCAGGTCGCATAATAGACCAGTTAGAAGCCGCAGGAATTGTTGGTCCTTTTGAGGGAAGCAAAGCCCGTCAAGTACTTATTCCCGATGAACTTAGTTTAGAGCAATTTTTAAATTCATTACGATAATTTAGACATTTGAACGTGCTTGCACACCAAGTTGTATAAAAGGGAGTTTTGTTGTTCAGACTTACATCTCAAATCGTCTAAAATTCAGAATATTTAACAAATAAGCTGAAATAACAACGGCTTTTTTGCATTTGAATAACAAGATTGATTAAAAAATGCAGAATTTTTGCAGTAAGCAATCTAAATAAAGAAATCAAATTTTTAGAAAATGAGAAAAGTAATCGTAATTAGTATTTTATTGATAGTTACAGGTAGTTTATGGGCGCAAAGTATGCACGACCCCAAAGCAAAAGTGATTTTAGATAAAGTGTCTGCCAAAGCGCAGGAATCACAGCCTTTTGAGATAGAATTTACTAACCGATTGATTGATAAACAATCGGATGTAGATGAAACCACTACCGGAACGGTTAAAGTATCAGGAGCTAAATACCTGTTAACACTGGGAAGTACTGTTTTATATTGCGATGGCAAAACGGTTTGGACATACTATCCTGAAATGGAAGAAGTAGAGCTGCGCAAGATTGAGGATATGGACGATGCCATGAATCCGGTTCGCGTATTTGATATGTATAAAGAAGGATTCAAATACCGTCTGAAAGGCTCAAAAGTAATCAGCGGTAAAAATTATTATGTAATTGACCTGTATCCTGAAGATACCAAAAGCAAAAAATATTCTCGTGCCCAACTACTTGTTAATAAGTCAAACAAAGAACTTTATTCTTTTAGTACTTATTTTAAGGATGGCAAAGAATATCAGCTGACCCTAAAAACATTTCAGTCAAACATTTCAGTCAAGAACTCTGATTTTGTTTTTGATACTAATAAATATCCCAATGTAGAAGTTACTGACTTACGAGACGAGTAAAAAAATACACCTCGTTAAATTTTGTCAAAGTTTTTAATTTATAAACGGATGGAGTTGATTGGAAGTTAGGGTTTCGCTTAGAGCGAAACCCTAACTTTTAAATTTTAAATCCTATTTTAATGCCTAAAGTATAGGCATCAAAGCCCAAATCAAGTATATAAAGCGCTTTTGCGCTGAGGCCTACCGAAATTACCTGCGAAAAATTATAATGGATTTCCTGTGCCAATAAAAGTCCTGCCTCCTGAGGAACAATGGCTTTTGTTCCTAAATAGCTAAGCACGGCATTGCTACCCGATCCAGATATTCTAAAGGTAGGTCTTGAATACTGATTTCGCCAATAAAAAATACCACTCTGGGGTTCAAATCCCCATTTTCCGAGCCGAAATTCGCGTCCAAATTTCAAACGGAATAAGGTGAAATTCTCATAGATATCATATTCGTCTGGAAACAAAGGCTTTTCCTGGTATTGTGTTTTTACCGGAACATTGAGTACAGAAAAATAAGCCTTTATTTTGTTGGGCATACGATAACTAATAGAACTCCCCTGATACAGCCCCTGTTTCCATCCATTACTATTTATTTACAATGAAATACCCCGTTTCTGCACTTAATTCCCAATTTCGAGGTTTATCTTGACCCTTAATGACCGAAAAACTTAATAACAACAAAAATAGCCAACTGTATTTTTTCATCTTTCTTTTGTTTACCTAAATTTATAAATTATTCCTACACTCATCGAAGTGTATTTTTCTTTTGTGCGCGGAATATAGACAATGCCCGGATTGGCTAAAAAATAAAAATTTCGGTAAAACTTAACCGCTATTTGTAACTGGGGATTAAAAGTTAATAAATTCTCCTCGGGTTTTGCAAAAGGATACTCTACTTTCCCCGGATCGGCTACCAAAACATTATTTATTCTGTTTAATAGGCCTATTCCCACAGTGGGCAGGACAAGTAGCTTCTCTTTGTAGCTGAAATTATAGGATAAATTGAAGCTATAATTCCTAAAAAAATGACTGGTGGTAGAATGCAACCACTCATAAATATAGTCATATACCGAATCGCGTTTTATAGTCTGATAAAGGGAGGAGGCTTTGATTAGAGAGAAGCCCGGCCTTTCGGAGTTATGAATACACTTTAATATCAGAATAATATTTTTGGCTAAAATATTATTTCAGACGATAGATTATTCCTAATTTGAAAATATTAATTCTATTTTTTAAATTGTTATAAACCAGAGAATTCAATACTAATGAGCCATGAATTTTTTTGGTAATACCTAGCTCAAAACCCATTTTTATTCCCAATGACACATGATTAATTACAGGTTTCATAAAAGCATTTGTTACTTCCAATGAATTAACATCTTTGATTATCTGGTTATTTATTTCATTTAAAAGTCCTGAACTTAATCCGAGATCTAAAGCTAAGGGGTTAAAAACTTGAAGTCTATAAACAAATCCAAATTGGTAATTACGATAAAAATGAGACTCCAAAGAATGAACATAGCCCCATTCGTTATTATATACAGAATCATATTTCCCGTAGTTAAAGAAAAGTGCTTCAACTTCAACAGACCATTTTTTATTTAATTGGTGAGCAATTCCCAACGAAGGCCCTTGTATTATTCTTCCATAATTATTTATTTTTATGATGGCATACGATGCTGATGCACTAAATTTAGTTACCTCTTCCTGAGCAGAAAGGGAATAAATTATAGATTGAAAAAAAACTAAAACTAAAATATATTTTTTCATTCATTCAAAAATTAATACCCAATTTTAACGATAAAGCAGATTGATCATCAACGTAGTACATTTCTCTAGTATTTACAACGACATCACCCAAGGTATATACGATTCCCAATGAAAAATACGACTTAAAAGGAAAATATAATTCCACAGATAGTGATTTACCTAGTCCGCTATTTTCAAAAGTTTCATAGTCTAATATTACATCTTTAGCGGTAATAACACCTTCGGGATAATAAATACTAAAATGTAATTGAGGAACTACATTATATGCATGAAAATAACTGATATTTCCAATCACTTTTAATTGTAGAAACCATTTTTTCGGGAAAGGTGTAAGAAAAATACCTAATGACCAAATATTTAATGATTTTTGAATATAGTATTCTGTCCCCACATATAAGCTTCCCCCGTTTATATCTGTCGTATTGAGTCCAAAATCATTTTTATTTGAGGTATTTACATTAAAAAAAGAAAATTGGGAGCCAATAAAGTGGTTCAGCTTTCGTGAGAGATAGAATGTATTTGTCAAATTATTGGGATATTTGGAAAAATCAGTTCCCAAAGCATAGGCAAACTCCCATTTCCTGTTTTGGGCAACGCACTGGCTCAAATTAAATAAAAAAAGTTGGATTGAGAACAACCCAATTAAAAATACTCTTTTATAAACTCCCATTATAGTTTTTATAAGTTGTAATAGCAATATTCGCATCTACATAAGAATTTAAGGGAACATGATGCTGCTTTGTTAAATAGTAATCAATTATATCATCCCTATCAAATGTATGAAATCCAAAATCATCATCCTTGTTCGTATGCGTATATTCGACAGAAGGGCCAAAAGTAGTTCCCAAATCACCAATGCCAGGGATTTTCATCTTTAGACTAATAGAAGCAGTTAATTTTAATGTAATTTTGTCTCCATTATCATCTGCTTCATAGATATAAACCGGTAAATTATCTTCATGACGGCTCCAATTTGAAATGGCATCAAAACTATGGTAAATTACAGAATGATTCTTAAACTGTGCACGCGAAACTTGTACAAACTCACGAGTATATGTGGCATGTTTTGTGTTCGATGCATCACCAAATACAAACCACACTTCAAGTGCTCCTCTGAATAAGCTTTCAAAATTTCCTATACTTTCACCAGAAAAGCTAAAACTGGTTACTGAAATTCTATATCCAAGCGTATCTTTCTGAAAATCAGACCAACTATTGAGTGATGTATGTCCATTAGTCCCATCATTATTACCTCTTCCATTGCCTTTGCTACCATCTCGTCCACCATCTGCAATAATTTCACCATTATCGGGCAGTAAAAGTATTGTAGGGTTTTCATAAGCATAGTTATCGGTAACCAATGCTGATGCCATTTGTGTAGATTTTGTTCCCAAAGAAACAATATATCCATTTCCTTCATTATCATTATCAATGGGGTCGGGCGCTATCGTTACTGCATTAAATTGACTCATGTCCCAATTCTCGCGATAGGGCATATAGAGCTTACAGTTGTTAGCGACCAAATAGTACTCCAAAGAATCTGAAGAGGTAGATTTAAGGCGACTAAGCTGTGTACGAAACTTTTGGGCAAATAAATTGGCCATTTCGGTAGCTTTCGAATTTACACTTTTAAATTGAGTCGCATTTTCTTCGGGATGAAACAAAAAACGGAAAGATACGGTATTCACCTCTTTCGACCGGGCAGCCAGATTTTTCATTTCGTTGACCATATTCTTTTGGTTCAAAACCTTAACCAAGACTTTGGCTGTTTCTGCCAGCTTTTCTTTGGCTTCTTTCTGCACCGCATTTAACTCAACAGCTTTTGGCTGAGCATTAGGCTCCATAATTTCCTTTTCTTTTGTACAGGAACTAAGCACAGTAACAGCTACTAGATAGATAGATAGATAGATAGATAGATAGCTGTTTGAAATTAAACTTTTTCATTTTTTGTGATTTTTTGTTAATGAATACTTGAAATTTTCGCTGCAAAGGTAATATTCACATTCAAATTTCAAAATAGGGCATAAAATTTCAACTCTTAAAAGAGTAAAAAATTACTGCTTCCTACTTTTCTGCTTATGTAAAGTGTTTATTACTAGCGAATAAATAAAAGCAAAGAAAGATGTTTTTGCCCAAAAAACGGTAAATTTAGGCCATTTCGGTAAATTACTAGCGAATTAAAGCCGGAAGGGAGGAGGACTTTGATTAGAGAGAAGCCCGGCCAATAGTGCGCTTGCAATTAGTAATAACTAATTAGGGGACATCCACAAAGTCTAATAAATATTTTTTGTCCACGAATTACAGAAATAAGCATGAATAATTTTTATTGAGCAAGACCTATTATTTTCTATATGATATAATTTATCTCTTCATTATCACAATTTTATGCTACAACACTTCGTTACTTTTTCATAAGTAGCTGATAAATATGATTTTGCGAAAACTTTAGTTTGCAAAATTCAGTACTGATTATCAGCACTATAAAGCTTCATTGATGATAATTTTGGCAAAATTTAACGGACTATTAAACTAGTTATCACAATATATTACATAACTTTACTATTCCCCATTATTTACCGGACAATATCTTCAAAATCATTGCGTAATTGTAGGGCATATTGTAAATTAGATTGATTTTTTTGGGATAATGTATTATACTTCTTAAGAATTGATATGGCCAGTCCTACTTTTTCCAATCCAGTTCTGTGAACATCTTGGTTCATATCTTTTTGCAGTGAATTATAGGCTGCAATGGCATATTTCAGCAAGGCTTCGGCAATTTTTACTTCATATTTGCCCGGGCGACTTTCATAAACTTGTTTACGTAGTTTAGAGCTGGTTTCAAAATTTTGCATGGCGTTTTTGTAGTCATCTTTGCTTAGGTATATTCCGCCCAACAAATAGTAAGAATCACTGAATTTATCCTTCAAATTTGGACTCATAGTCGATGTTTTGATTGAAATCAGTGCTTCGAGTAAACGGCTGGCTTTGTCGTAAAGCCTTTGCTTTATGTAAATTTTTGCCTTGAAATTTGTTATTTCAATACGGTTTTCTGAAATATCGGCAGGCGAAAGATTCTCTGCATCGTCTAAATTCTGAATGGCCAAACTATATTGTTTCTGAGTGATATGAATTTTAGCCTGCGAAATTAGGGCTTTTTGTTGGAGTGTGTCTGATTTACTGTTTTTTTGTGCTTTTATCAGAAAATCTATTGCTTTCCGAGCATCATTTTTATTCTCATAAATTTTGGCCATAGCCGAATATATATCAAATAATTCGTTGGAAATATCTGTCTGCACTCCTCTTGCAAAAGATAATGCTAACTTAAAATTATTCAAAGCCTTTTCTCGCTGAGAAAAGTAGTTTGCTGTGATTCCTTTCAGGCGATATAATCCAAAACTCAGCTCCGAATTTTCGTCTTTGTGTATCTGTTCCGGTGTGAAATTCAAATATTCTGCCGCCTGTGAATATTGTTCCTGGCGGATCAGCAAATTGGCTGTTTCATAATTTGTTTCAAGTAGTAAACTGCTGAAATATTGAGGATTATTGCTGCTTGTGTTTTCTATGTTTTCGGATAAGGGCTGTAAAATATTTAACGCTTCGAGGTTTCTGTTTTGTTTAATCAGGTTTTGGGCTTTTAGTAAGTTAAACTTAAAATAGTAGGGTTTTAGATATAAATAGGAGTAGTCAAAAGGACTTTCATCCTGATATTTAATATAGTCGAGATAGTCTATTGAGTTCAGCTTTTCGGACTTGTTTTGCAATAGAAAATCCGTATATCGAAGCAATAAGATGCTTTTTAGCCAGTATTTATAATTCAAATCTTTTAGATTATTTATATTAGTTAATGCCGAAGCAAAAGCTGCCTCTCTTGTTTTTGGTTTAAAGGTATGCGAAAGGGCTATGCTATATGGGCTGTTGGAGAAATCGCCCGGAGTATATACTCCTTTTGATAAGTCAGTGAAAAAATTATGCTGTTTACTATTTCCAATTTGTTGGTGGGAGGAAATAAAATGGTCTAAGCTATCGGGACTATTATTTAACAGGCTATTTTGCAGATAATAAGCATAAAAAAGCTCGGAAATTTTTTGCTCTTGAACTTTCGGGAGTTTTGCGTTGTTTATAATGGCAGAAAGCTGGTTGTAATAGTTGAAATTAGCCTTGAAATCAAACTTTTTGAAATTTTCAAAATTAATATTCCGAAAAGATTGCATGGCCAAAATACTTTGTAAATCAGGGTGTATGTTTGATGTGTTTATTGGATTTAAGTCGCTTGTGTTTTGTAATTTAGACTGTAAAAGAATTTTGAGCCATTGTGTTGTTGAATTAGCAGACAGGGATGATATTGCACTTTGCAAATCGGCTTGGGCTTGATTGCTATTTTCCGACTGGCTTTTGCTTAATGCTTCTAGACTTTGGGTAAAATCTTTTAAATCAATGAGATTTATTTGTGTGAGTGTGTTTAATTGCTCATAAATTTGTGAGAATTCGTCACTTGCTTCTGTGAAATTTTGGCCATTAAAATGCGATAAAGCCTCTAATAGCTTAAACTTAATTCGGTAGAGCGGATTGTTTTGGGTAGTGTCTTTATCAGCCAGTTGGAAAGTGAGTTCTTTCTTGCGAAGTGTGGATAATTCGTATAATTTCTGAGCATAGCTTTGTGCCTTGTTTTGCGCATTGTATGTCTTAGTTTTATAGGAGAATAAGTCGAGTATAAATTTCAAATCCTTAATTTTTTGAAGTTGGCTATTTTGTTCCTGAATATTTTCTAATAGATATTGATAATTGGGACGAAAAGAGTCCAGATTTTCTTTTTGACTTTCTAAATTATCTGCATAAAAGGCTATTTTTGTTGAATCCAGTATTTCATTGGCTTGTTGGAGATTTCCTTTTATTATCTGATTAAAGGTTGGTAGAGCAAATTTAATAGAAATATCATATTGATAGGCCATTAAGTCTTTAGCTATTAGATAGCTTGTAGATAAAATTTGTGCCGGGTGAAGGAATTCTGTTTGGTGTGCAATAATTAGTTTCTGGATGGTTTTAAAATACTTGGTGAAATTTGTCGTGTAAGTTTGCTTTTTTAGCATTTTTATTTCCCAAGGGAAAGTAGAATTCCATTTGGTGGGAACAAAGAACTGATTTTGGTTGACAGTACTGTATCCTGTTGAATTTATATTGATTACAACATATTTTTCATCGCCATTGAGGGCAAAACTTAGCTCGGCTTTTCCATTGGAGTCTGTTTGTGCGTCATCTGCCCATTGGCTATTGACTGTAAGGCCTGCGATACCTTGTTTTGTTTCTACATCTTTTATGCTAATAGGCAAAAAAAGGGCTTGCCCAAAAGTGGCAAGGGGAATAAAAAAAAGAAATAAAACTAATTTTTTCATCTGTTTATATTTGCTGAATTCAAGCTGCAAATGCAACTTTATTAGTGTTAATTAATATTTCA
>CAYQXT010000155.1:0-8497 GCA_964421365.1 uncultured Bacteroidaceae bacterium | reverse complement strand
AGTTTCAACAAACTCACAGTTTAGATCAACAATTTCTGTAAGGATGGTATCCACCATTCCTTTATACTTAATTACTTTTTCGTTGCTTCTCTTTTTCTCATCATTGGCTTCCATTTTAGCATCCATTACACTCGAAAGCTTATCATAGCGATTAAGAATGTCTTCTTCATTAATTTTCTTAAGCTTGGCATTCACCTTAATTACATTCATATATGCAAACGAAATTGCCAGAACTTAGCTTTATGGTATTTAAACCGCCGCTTACCGGTAAACTAAAAGTTGCAGCATTAATCAGTATTCCGTTTAGAGAATCAATTGCAGAACCGTCCGATAATTTGCCAGTCAGAAGCCCGGGCTGACCAATCGGATCGGCGAGCACCGTTTGTGTGAGAATTGGCTCCGGTTTAGATTCCATAGGGATAAAAATAGTCGTTGTCGCTATACAACCAGAATTATAAGTTGCATTCAATAAGATATTTCCCGTTCCACTAATAACGGCACTTGCTGCTCCTGAGCTAATAATAGAAGCCGAGCTCACCGTCCAGTTTGCAATAGAAAACAGACCAGGTTCAGCTACAGAAATGGTACAACTTCCAGAAGAGTAACGGTTTCCACCTGAAATCTGACGGCTAAACATAAGATTTTGAGAGGCTCTGACAATCAGACTATCAATAATTATTACCACCGGATTTCCGTAATAATAGCTAAGTGTTAGATTATCTCCCAATTGAGAGTTGATGATTTGGTTTTTTTGGTTACTTTTCACTCCATTCACAATCCAGACCAAGCTATCCCATTTTAGCGTATCGGGTAGCAGTTTTGCGGTAACTTCGACCAATTTTGTGGAATCGCAAGCGCCAAGCTTAGCTTGGCTGAATTGGATTTGTTGGGCTTTAAGTCTGCTAAGACTTAAAATAATAAAAAAGAAAAAAATAACTTTTTTTTGCATTATTAACTATTTATAAATAAATTCAGTATAAAAAGACTTAGCTAGTTTATTGTAGCCAAAATAATGAATCTTAATAATATCAAATACAGCCAATTAACAAAACTCACCTAGTCTATTTTTTCTCCTTGCTCTCATAAGTATCATATCACTATTTATTTCTATAAGAAACCAATGTTTCTCACTTAACTATTTCTGATTCTTTTGGGTTGCTTTGGCTAAAATACAAAATCTATCTATCTAATTTATGAAAAAAAAAAGAATTTTAGGCTACAAATGGATTTTTATGAATATAGGCCTGTCTTTTTAAAAAAAACTTTAAGATATAGTTGTTTACAGAAATAATAGTATTTTGACCAATTATTCCTGTTCTAAAATATGGTTATAACTGGGTTCAGTACAAAAAGACTTAGCGAGTTTACCTCAGCTAAAATTACAAATCCTAAGAATCTCTTATTCCAATGATTAGCAAAACTTGCAAAGTCAATTTTTCAGAAAATACACCTTTTAGAGTGCTTTCTATACCTATTAAAACTCTCATTTCAGACTTTTTATAGAAAAAATAATGAGGAATTATTAACTATAATACGATAATTTTTTTTCTCAAAATACAATTTTTTGTTTTAAAAATAAGAAAATAAATCCCTTTTGATAAGAAATTAATGTTAATCATGTCTCCAAAAAAATCTATTTTATAGCAGATAATTCCCTTAAAATCTGAAATTTCAACAGACTGTATATCTAAAGAAGTTTTAATTAAAATATATTTTTGATATGTTTTGTTTATCGGATTAGGAGAAATTGTTATTTCAGTCTTCTTTTTTGCCTGAATGTTAAGCGTATAACTAGAAAAATAGCCCATATCATAGCCTGCTCCTTCCCCTCCTTTATAAATATTTTGGGCAAACAAACCAGTGCTAATCAACAGGAAAAAAAATATAATAAATTGCTTCATAAACTTATACTTGTATGTTATCAAAATATCGAAAAAGATTTTGTTATTTCATTTTCTATCAAAATAATAAAATAATATGCATAAAATATGATACCGATTCGGTATTAAAAAGAAATTGCTCCACGACCACCCACTGTACTTCGTCGTGTATCTGCCTTTAAATAATAATAATACCTATCGGAAATGGCTAAATCGCGCCAGTTTCCCACTTCATAAATTCCACTACTCCATGCACCACCTCTGTAAATCGTTCCGCTTGCATCCGAAGGACACCACGCGGACTGATTTGCAAATCCTTGCAAATCAAGCTGTCCATCTCCATTTTGTGCAGAGAAATAAGAATAAGCAGCCGACACACAGATTTCCCATACATTTCCGCTTAATTCCTTCGCGCCGTAGTAACTACTACCCGACTCTACTCTGTTACTGCCAGCTGTGGCGGCAAAACCACAACGCAAGGCTCCTGTCAAACCTTCGTATCCAAAGTTAGCTAAGCCAAGCGAATCATTACCTTGTTCCTCAACTCGTTCCCAAGGTGTTCCTGCATCCAAAACAGTATTTGCATCTGTTGCAAAAGGCGTTCCCCATGCAAACTCCCCTTTTACAGGCTGTTTTTCACCTCTTGCCAGTTTCTCAAATTCTAATTCTGATAAAGGACGCAAACCTGCCCAATCTAAATAGGCTGCTAAATCTGCCCAATTCAACCAATTCATAGCTCTTGTCGTGGCATCGTCATTTTCCGAATAAGTTTTATCAGCATCTGCATTACACTCATAAACAGCAGCTTTGTTACTATTTTGTCCGGAAACAGAAACAACAATTCCATTTCTGCTCGAAAAATCTGGCGCAAAAGCTAAAGTTCCGCGCTTACTATCAGGGCTTTTAGTCGTTCTGAATCCTTGTTGGGTATAGGATAAACAATTCAAAAAATCAACATATTCTTGCTGCGATATTTCATATTTCATGGCATAAAAAGCAGCAAAGCCCTTTGGAAACCCCTCTGAGAGTGGCTTTCTAAGTATAGAATCATCTTTTGCATATAACTGAATAGCTGCTTCGCTTTCAATTTTTACGGGCAAACTATCTACCGATGAATAAAAGTGATGCAAACTAATACCATCTCCTAAACAATATTTACCCTGCGGAATAGAAACCATCTCTATACCAAAAATTTTTAATTCAAAATCAAATTTTGGAAGAATAGCTTGTATTAAAATTTTATCTTCAATGCTGGCAAAATCACCCGTTGTAAACGGTACAAGCATAAAGCCACTCAGATTAGTGGGAGTTTTTATGCGAAAAGTACTATTTTGTGATTGAATATCTTGATTTTCGATCTGCAATGTTTTCCATTCTGAACCTTTTTCTCTTATTTTGAGAAAAATCCAAGCGGCATCATGATTATTTATAAGTGTATCTACATAATTCCAGGAATGTTGCCACGAAATTGTGAATGCAAATCCGGATGCAGTAGAATGTACATCATGTATTTTTAGATTATTTGCCGAAATAAAGAAGGAATGCAAAGCAAAAAGAAGAAAAAGTAAATTTTTCATTTGTATAATCCTTAGCTATAATTCAGACAGGGCTTAAAAAATCTGCCTGAATTTGTATTATAGAATCTGTAAATTACTAAGTTTTGATTATTTAAGCGCTTCTAAATTGTCTAAGCAGAAATAAGTAGGAGTATTCTGATTGCTGCTAATAATTTTAAATTCTATTTTTTTAACTTTGCCTAAAGCTGTCAAATCCACCTTTGTCCAATTGGTAACAATGTATGTCTTCCCACTGCGGAAATCGGCCAGATAGCTATCTAATTTTCCAGTAGAATTATTATTGATATCAAAACCCTCTATCTGAACCTTATAGTAATCACCATCCTTAAAAGGAGAGGAAAATGCACTTCCATTTTTTATATCCAAATAGGTGTAGGTGCTAATATTCAGCATAAAACTTTGTGGTGAAACAAGCGTATCAAACTCTATATTTGTAATCGGAGTAGCCACTTCCGGAGCAAAGGCTAGCCCAAAATTTGAAGAAGAATTAGCACCAGCCGGAGAATAAACGCTAAACTGATTCTTATAGCCCGCCGAATCCATGTTGGTCATATTAGAATAAGCAAATCCACTCCATGATTTCCACGTGCCATTAAAAGTATTTGAAAATTTGACTTTTTGTTCGGTAAAATTACCATAATACACTTGACAATCAGTGCCGTACAAGTTTACTGTTTCCGGATCTACTCTGGTGTCTGGCCCTGCCCAATAAGAATCAGGATTCAGACTCAAATCTTCAAAATTTAAAACATAATCAGCTTTTGGATCAGTAATAACTTCATCCTTTTTGCAAGAGCTAATAAGCAAAGATAATACGCCCACAAAAAGTACGGAAAAAAGAATACTTTTTTTCATAATTAATTAGATTTTAAATGATTAAAAAATGGTTGTGTCTTTTTGATTTTATCCCGAAATCGAAAAGCAAAAATTAATGGTAGGTCTTCTGACTTGTCCGTTTCTGTGCGCCTTCCCGTACGAATGACAGTGGCAAGAGTATTTGTACAAAAACATTTTTTAGACTTACAGCAGCGGGAACTGTAGCCGATTCACACGGCATTCCCTTTTAATTCCTCCACCGAAAGGCTTCGGAAACCATCTCAAATGCAAAAATAGAAGAAAATTTTAGTTTATAAAAAAATTAAGCACTTATTTGAAAATAACTTTGGATAATTCGATACCAAAATAAACCGCATTGAATTACATAGCATTATTCCTAATCTGTTCGGCTATAAATAAGGTGAACTAATTGTTATATGTTTGATATATAGTAGTTATAAAATAGTTACAGATAAAGATAAAACAAAATGAAGAAATAGTTTTCTTTGCGGATTGACTTAAGCATCCTGACCTATTTATTTGTATGTTTTATTTTGAGAACAATTCTTTAGCGATAAACAGAATTCACAATTACCTATTTACATTGGATATTTATCGACATTAATACCAAAATAACAAATGCAATAAAAAAAATCATTGCGCCAAAATTAATCCAAGTAAGAATATTAAAAATTTTACCCTTAAATTGTTCCCTTTTGTTAAACCTAAAATGGCTTATCAGGGCAAAAATAACGGCAATGAGTGAGCCAATGAACCAAAGGCTAGCAGTACCACTTGCTATACACACTATTGAAATAATTACGCTTAGAAATCCAAGTAAAGAAAAAATCTCAAATTTCTTTTTAGTAAGCTCAATCTCTTGATTATCAGCTTTCTTGTGTTTTGAATAAGAAATCTTAGGAAAAGTCTGGTTCACCAGAAAACTCACTTTGTTATTGGGTGTGATACTGTATAAGGCGATAATAAAAAAAACGATTTTTATTTTTTCCATACTCTAATATAAAAAAAAATCTGAACAAAAAGTTCAGATTTTTTTTTATATTAGAGTATATATTATTTCTTTCTTTTCAAAGAATCAAGTTCGTCTTGAGAACCTACAATAATGTCGGTATATTCCCTTAAGCCTGTTCCGGCAGGAATTAAATGACCTACAATTACATTTTCCTTCAAACCTTCAAGATAATCAATTTTACCACGAATAGCAGCTTCGTTAAGCACTTTTGTCGTTTCCTGAAAGGATGCGGCTGAAAACACACTCTTTGTCTGTAATGCTGCACGCGTAATTCCCTGTAAAACAGGACTTGACGTGGCAGGTTCTGCATCGCGAGCTTCAACAATTTTCAGGTCTCTGCGTCGTAACTGAGAATTAACATCCCTGAGCTTCCGCGGTGAAACTATTTGTCCTGGGTGTAGTTCCATAGAATCCCCTGAATCGATAATCACTTTCATCCCGTATATATGATCGTTCCCTTCTCTAAATACCCATTTATCGACCAGCTCTTTCTCTAAGAATTTAGTATCACCGGCACTTAAAATTTTTACTTTACGCATCATCTGACGAACAATTACTTCAAAGTGCTTATCATTAATTTTCACCCCTTGTAAACGATAAACTTCTTGTACTTCGTTAACAATATATTCCTGTACTTTTGTCGGTCCTTGTATAGAAAGAATATCAGCCGGGGTAGTTGCACCTTCAGACATAGGAGTTCCTGCCCGAACAAAATCACTTTCCTGAACCAATATTTGTTTACTTAATGGTACAAGGTATTTTTTCTCTTCACCTGTTTTTGAGGTCACAATAATTTCACGATTACCACGCTTAATTTTAGGTCCAAATCTAACTTCTCCATCAATTTCAGAGACAACAGCCGGATTGGAAGGATTTCGTGCTTCGAATAATTCGGTAACACGTGGTAATCCACCAGTAATATCACCAACCTTACCACCAGTTCTAGGGGTTTTTGACAAAATATCACCTGCTTTAACTTTTTGACCATCTTCAACAGCCATATGTGCGCCAACAGGTAGGTTATAAGTACGAATCAATTCACCTTCAGGACTATGAATTCGTATTTCGGGGTTCTTTGTTTTATCTTTTGTTTCAATAATTACTTTTTCGCTGTATCCTGTCTGCTCATGTTTCTCTTCTTTGTAGGTAACCCCACCTAGTAAATTTTCATAAACAACAGTACTAGCAAATTCTGTAATAATTACACCAGAGAAGGGATCCCATTCATAGATCAAAGTTCCTTTTTCAACCAAATCTCCATCTTTCACATAAAGTTTTGAAGCATATTTAATGGGTTGAGTGGCAAGAACTATATTTGTTTTTTGATCAATCAATTTATATTCAGCCATCCGACCAATAACAATCTGAGTTTCTTCTTTGGTTTCTTCATCAACGGTAGGAACCGTTCTTAATTCTTCAAATTTAACAATCCCTTTGTAACGAGAACGTACTGTTGATTCAGAAGCTACGTTAGAAGCTGTCCCTCCTTGATGGAATGTACGTAAAGTAAGCTGAGTTCCAGGCTCACCAATAGACTGAGCAGCAACGATTCCAACTGCCTCTCCTCTTTGTACCATTCTTCCGGTAGCCAGATTTCGGCCGTAACATCTTGCACAGACTCCGTGTTTTGCTTCGCAGGTAAGTACCGAACGAATCTCAATCTGATCGATTGGTGAGTCTTCAATTAAGTGCCCGATTTTTTCTGTTACCTCTTCTCCGGCAGAAACTATTAATTCACCTGAATTAGGATGATAAACATTATGAACCGTTGTTCTTCCTAATATTCTATCGTATAAAGTTTCAACTACTTCATCGTTTTTCTTCAGCTCAGTAGCAATAATCCCTCTTAACGTACCGCAATCTTTCTCATTCACAATAACATCCTGAGAAACATCCACTAAACGACGAGTTAAATATCCGGCATCGGCTGTTTTTAGCGCTGTATCGGCAAGTCCTTTACGGGCACCGTGAGTAGAAATAAAATATTCCAAAACAGATAAACCTTCTTTAAAATTAGCCAAAATAGGATTTTCAATAATATCTGGCCCACCTGAACCCGATTTTTTCGGTTTGGCCATCAGCCCCCTCATTCCGGAAAGCTGACGAATTTGCTCTTTTGAACCACGGGCTCCAGAGTCAAGCATCATATACACAGAGTTAAATCCTTGCTGATCACTTGAAAGCTGTGTCATTAGGGTCTGTGTTAATTTTGCGTTTGTATGTGTCCAGATATCAATAATTTGGTTGTAACGTTCGTTATTAGTAATTACCCCCATTTCATAGTTCATGGCCACTTCCTCAACTTTCTTGTAACCTTCCGCAACAAAAATAGCCTTTTCTTTTGGGATAATCACATCGTCTAAGTTAAACGACAGTCCTCCTTTAAAAGCCATTTGGTAGCCTAAATGTTTTATATCATCAAGAAAAGCAGCAGTTCTAGCTGTACCACATTTTTTGAGTACGCCACCGATAATTTCCCGTAAAGATTTTTTAGTCAAAACCTCATTAATGTAGCCTACTTCATGGGGCACATATTCATTAAACAGAATTCGTCCTACTGTGGTTTCTATTAATTTCGGTTCATTTCCAAATGGATTCCGAAGTTTTACTTCAGCATGCATTTCTACTTTTCCCTCATTATGAGCGATAATTGTTTCTTGCGCAGAATAAAAAGTAACTCCTTCGCCCTTAACTTTTACCTCGGAAGTTGATTTTCTTGGTTTAGTAATATAATACAAGCCTAAAACCATATCTTGAGACGGTACAGTAATAGGAGCACCATTTGCAGGGTTTCTAATATTATGAGATGCAAGCATTAGCAGTTGTGCTTCTAATACCGCTGCATTTCCTAAGGGCAAGTGTACTGCCATCTGATCTCCATCAAAGTCGGCATTAAATGCCGTACAGGCAAGTGGGTGAAGCTGAATTGCTTTTCCTTCTATAAGTTTAGGTTGGAAAGCCTGAATTCCCAAACGGTGCAACGTGGGAGCACGGTTCAGTAATATAGGATGTCCTTTTAAAATATTTTCTAGAATATCCCAAATCACCGGTTCTCGCCTGTCCACAATTTTCTTTGCAGATTTCACCGTTTTTACAATTCCTCTCTCGATTAATTTACGAATGACAAAAGGTTTGTATAACTCTGCTGCCATATCTTTTGGAATACCGCATTCATGCATTTTCAATTCAGG
>CAYQXT010000154.1:0-8532 GCA_964421365.1 uncultured Bacteroidaceae bacterium | reverse complement strand
ACCGAACAATCCGGAAATGATTTTTGCATGGGAATCTGATGGAGTTAATACGCAAGGTTATGTTGGTACCACATTCATAATTGAATCAAGTAGTGATGCAACCTACATAAGAGCAGAGGATTATCATGGCTTAACTTCCAATACCAACTGGAATGGAAACAGAGCTAGAAAAGATTTCATGAATGTTTTAGTTGACACCTTAACTACTTATGGTAATGTTCCTGTACCGGCAACAGATACTATTTTTGCTCAATGCCCTGACCATCGGGTATTTTTAAGACAGAAAAAAAGCATAAACATTCCTAGTCCTTCTGCAAGTGGTGATTATGGCATTGGCGTATATAAATTTACAGCTAGAAATAGCGATGGAACTCAGGCTGCGAACTATAATCCTGCATTTGCCTCAACAGATATTCCGATATTCCGTTTTGCGGATGCGTATTTAATGCGTGCCGAAAGTGAACATAATTTAGGCGATGATGCCAGTGCTGCTGCCGACATCAACATGGTAAGAACAAGAGCTTATGGAAATACATCAGGAAATATTACTGCCGCTCAGGTTACAGACCAATTTATCTTAAACGAACGTGGTCGTGAATTCTATTATGAAGCACAAAGACGTACGGATTTAGTTCGTTTTGGACAATATACCAATGGCACATATAACTGGCAATGGAAAGGTGGAATATTTGAAGGAGTTGCTACAGATAGTCATTTGAATTTATTCCCAATCCCAGGCGATGAGATATCCGCAAATCCAAATATCAAACAAAATTCGGGTTATTAACCATTAAAAAAATAGAAAAATGAATAAAAAATTAATAATATTATTATCTTTTATCAGCTTGATAGGTATTTTATCAAGCTGTGAGAAAGACGGTACAGATGCTGTCATGGTAGCAAATCCACAAGCACCTGAAATCACAACGATACCAGACTTAACACTGGAAAGAGTAAAAGGCACCGATACACTAACATTCGAAGCTTCGGAAGTGAATCCGGGTTTTACTACTTCGGCAACTTATTTTTTAGAAGCATGTGCAACTGGTAATGATTTTGCTAATGCTGTTCAAATCTATTCAGGGATTAAAGATGATCAAATAAAAATTACCGTTGGCGATTTGAATCAACTTTTACTTAAAATATTGCCAGAAGATCAAACTACTTCAACAGATTTTCGTATTCGTGCAATATTAACTATAGATGCAGGAACAGGTTCCCCCGGAACAGGAACAAATCCTTTTGAATACACTTCAGACGTAAAAACAATTAATGTTACCGTATTTGGTTTATTACGATTAGATTTAATTGGCTCTGGAAGCACTCAAAAAATAGTTTCCCCATTAGGAGACGGGAATTATGAGAGCTATGTAAAACTCGATCCAGCAAAAGCTTTTACCCTTTCAGATCCGGATAATAATATCTCCTACGGAGGAAGCGGTGGAACACTTGCCATTGGTGGTGCAAAAATTACGGTTGGTGCTGCCGGCTGGTATGATCTTAAGGCTGATACAAAAAATTTGACATATTCCGTAGATCCATATATGATTGGTCTTGTTGGCTCTGCAACACCCAATGGTTGGAACACACCAGACCAAAAGATGGATTATGATGCTGCAAGCGGAACGTGGTCGATTACACTTGATTTAATTGATGGTGATATTAAATTCCGGAAAAACGATGGTTGGGCATGGAATCTTGGAGGAACCACAGACAAGCTAACTCAAGGTGGAGATAACATTACTGTGTCTGCAGGTAATTACACTATTACATTGACAATAATCAATGATGCCACAGGCACATTTACAATAGTAAAAAATTAACTTGAATAGAACAAAATAGAAGTTATCGTGCCACGATTATCGTGGCACAATATAAAAAATTAACCACATGAAAAATAAAAGTTATATAAGTATATTAGGTGCTTTCTTAGCAGTAATCCTATTTATTGCTTCTTGTAAGAAAGAAGAACCCATAAAATTAGCTCCACAAATGGCTACATGGGGTGTATCAGAAATCACCTCTACATCTGCTGTTGTTAGAGGACTTGTCGTTGCACAAGGAGATGGATTTTCTGAGTATGGAGTATGCTGGAATACCGCTGCTGCTCCTACGATTGATGACAATGCAAAAAAGGCAGACAGTCTATCAAATGCTATTTATAAAGTTACAGTTGATAGTTTAGAATATTTAACAAAATACTATGTCAGAGCTTATGCAAAAGATAATGCTGGCACTATTATGTATGGTGATGATACTACTTTTACCACTTTAGCCAATGCTCCTTTTGTAAAAATTGACTCAATAGCCAATATCGCTGGAAAAACAGCCGATGTTTTCGGCAATGTTTATAACGATGGGAAAGCTACAATTTCAAGACGAGGTATAGTATGGTCTGAAAAAAAGAATCCTACTTTAGATGATAATATCGTAGAAGGTGGGAAAGATAGAGGTGCTTACAAGACTTCCATTATTGGTTTAAATGGTGCTACTACTTACTATGTAAAAGCTTTTGCTGTGAACAAAATGGGAACAACTTTTAGCGAAGAAACAAATTTCACAACCTTAGCTGCCAATCCTACACTTACAACAGATAGCTTAACAGGGGTAACCCAAACAGAAATCAAAGCTTATGGTACCGTTATTGTTGACGGTGGCAAACCCCTTACAGAGCGTGGCGTTTGCTGGAGTACAGCAACCGACCCAACTATTGCAGGCGACCATCTTGCTGCAACAAAAGCAGATACCGGTAACTTCAATGTGTTAATTCAAAATTTAAATCCAGGTGTTGAATATCATATTCGTGCTTATGCTACAAATAGCATAGGAACTGAATATGGCGATGAATTAACCGTAAAAACGATTTCCAATATTCAGAGACTTTATGTTCCCGGTGGATATCAGGCAGCCAGTGGATATGGAAGTGGCGATTGGAGCCCTGCTGATGCTCCGTTTATCATGAATACAAAAAATGATAAAATTTTAGAAGGTTATGTATATTTTGCATCGGCTGCCGAATTCAAATTTACATCTGATCCCGATTGGAATCATACAAACTATGGCGTAGGTGCAACTGCCGGTACTTTAGATGCTTCAGGAGGAAACATTTCTGTTTCAGAAGCCGGTCTTTACAGATTTAGGGTAGATTTAGAACAACTTACATACGAAGTTACAAAAATAAATTGGCGCTTAATAGGTGGTGCAGTAGGTGGCTGGGATGATGCTCATGAAGTAGACATGGTTTATAATAAGGCTCTTAAAAAATTAGTTGCCACTGCCGATTTAACTCAGGATGATTTTAAATTCAGAGGAAATAGAAATTGGGGAATGAATTATGGCGATGACAATGCAGATGGCACATTAGAACCCGATGGAGCAAATATAAGCATTGCCGCAGCCGGTAAATATACAGTATTCTTAGATTTTAACACCAAAGTTGATGCCAATGATGGAAATCTAAAACTGGCTTATTCTTACGCTGTAACTCAGTGGAGTTTAGTAGGTGATGCTGTTGGCGGCTGGGGAACAGATGCAGATATGACCGCAGATATTAGTAATAACACTTGGACATATACCGGTGATTTTGCTAAAGGGGATTTCAAATTCAGAGCTAATCATGATTGGGCTTTCAATTTAGGAGGAACTCCCGATGCTGTTTCTGAAGGTGGAGACAATATTAATATCGCAACCGCCGGTAAATATACGGTAGTTCTTAACTTAGCCGATGGAACTTATACATTAACGGCAGCTAAATAAAGTTCTGAAAACTCACATTTCTATATACAAATGCGAGTCTCAATTGAGACTCGCATTTATATTTATTTACTTACTTTTAGTCGTTATTTTCAACACAAACCCCCCTTTATCCAGTCCATCGGCTCCGGCCACCCCAATTACCACTTTATAAGGATGATTTATTGCATTTATTTTTACGTGGCGAATATGGTTTTGCGTTTTGCCTCGTTTTTTATAATCCCATTTATAATCGGCCTCGCAAGTTACGCAGGAATGCAAATTGGGAACATAAGCCTTAGAACTAACTCCTACTTCGTAGGTATAAAGACTCATATTTGCCAATTTATCATTTGGAATAAGTTCTATATCCATAATAGAATACTTAGGTATTTCGGTGATATACAAAATATGCTTACCGGTAAATTTTTTCTTCTGTGTCTCGGGAAAACAAGCCACGGAACTATTCCATGCCCAAGATAAATCATAAATTTTTGTTCCATCACTTAGATTGCCTTTATAAACTACCGATTTATTGGGATAGGCCTTTGCCAAATACATTTTCACTGTTTTTTGCTCAGCCGTCTGAGCTTGCGAAATTTCTAGGCCTACCTCCAAAGTAAATTCACCTTTAGAAAGACCTTCGGCACCCGCAACACCAATTACTACAGAATAAGGATTACGAATAGCATTTAGACGTACACTACGTGTGTGATTTTGTGTAGCACCGGCATGAGGCCTGTCCCACCTGTTCTCTGTTTCACAGCTCACACAAGAGCTTAGATTGGGCACCATACTGGTATTTCCTTTTCCGATACTATAGGCATATAAACTCATATTATCTTTTCCATTCCTCGGAATTAATTTAATATGTAATATCGAATGTGGGGGTAATTCGGTATGAAAAAAGACATGCTTCCCCGTATATTTTTGTTTTTGCGTAGCAGGAAAACAAGCCACAGAGCTCTTCCAAGCCCAAGATAAATCGCTTAACATCATACCCGAAGCCAAATCTCCTCTAAGAGATACTACTTTATTAGGCACTAAGCTAATGTTTTTCACATAAGTAGGAAATTGAGCGTTGGTATTTTGTACCAACAAAAAACTAAACACAATACTAAAAATAAGGGTAAAGACTCCTTTTTGCTTCATACTAAAAGATTTTTAATAGATTAATAAAAAATTAAGAATAATTAATTCTCTCACATAATTTACAAAAAAAAGCATTAAAAGCAAAGCAGAGTTGAGCTCACAAAAAAAGCATCGGCATTGCTCAGAACGACACCGATGATAAAAAAAATTCGGAGCTATTAATCACTGAAAAATACGTATTTGCTTTTGTTGTATCTAATCATTTCTCAGTAACAAACAGCATTCACAATTGTTTTCATTTATCGTGTAAAATCATATATACAGGAAGATGATCGCTAAAGCCACCATAGTATTTATTCCCAGAAAAAGAACGATTTGGCTGCCAAATTCCTGCTTTATTATTAAAAAAAGTTATCTTTTCGTTTTTAAAAACATTAACACCACCCGGTGCTACCCGATAACCTTTTTTGGCATTCAAAAAGGAGTAAGAAACTATCAGATTATCTATCATAGTATATTTTCCTCTGTATGCGTTCGTTCCTAAACCAAGGGAAGCCTTATCGTAAAGCAAATTGTATAATTCATTCTTATTCTGCGGATATAAGTCATCGCCAGCATTTAAGACCTCTTTAATGCTCTTATTGAAAGGTGTATCATTAAAATCACCCATAATAATAATCTTGGCTTCAGGATTTTTAGCTTGTACCTTATTAACCTCATCGCGTAAAATTTTGGCTACGGCTAATCTATTAGGCTCTGATTTTTCTTGTCCACCCCAGCGAGATGGCCAGTGATTAACAAAAATATGCCAGATTTCGCCATCCACTTTTCCCTGAACATGCAGAATATCACGCGTTGCAAAACCGGGATCAAAATCAAAATGCACCGGTATTTTTTCGTGCGAGATATAGTGAAAAACATCACTCCGATAAAGCAAAGCGACATCTATTCCTCTATGGTCTGGACTCTCCTCGTGCACAATTTTATAATTGGCTTTTTTTATAGCTTCCTGACTCACTAAATCATTCAGAACATTTTGATTTTCTATTTCTTCGAGAGCCACAAGTTCAGGAAATTCATGCGTATTAATATGAGAAAGGACATAGGACAGATTACGTAATTTTTGATGATACCTTTGAGTATTCCATTGCTTCTTAGATTGAGGGGTGAATTCTTCATCATTCGTATTTGGTGAATTAATGGTATCAAATAAATTCTCTACATTATAAGCCACTACCGTAATCGTAGAATTTTCCTTATATTTTTTTGTCTGTGCGCAAGCTGTTAAACCGAAAACAAATAAAAGCGTAATAATTGTTTGTATTTTTTTCATTTTTATAAATATTTATGTAATGAAAGATAATTTTTCACATAATCTTCCACACCTGTTTCGAGTGAATAAAAATCTTTGTTATAGCCAATTGAGCGTAATTTTCGCATATTAGCTTCGGTAAAGTACTGATATTTTTCACGAATATCTTCGGGCGTATCTACAAATTCGATATTAGGGTCTTTGCCCATAGCATTGAAAGTATTTAAGGTTAAATCAAGAAAAGTACGTGCTTTCCCGCTTCCCAAATTGTAGATTCCGGAATTTTTACGATGATGCATAAACCAATAGAGTACTTCTACCACGTCTTTTACATACACAAAATCGCGCATTTGTTTTCCGTCTTCAAAATCGGAACGATGTGAGCGGAATAATTTCATCTTTTGGGTTTCGCTGATTTGATTAAAAGCATGAAATATTACCGAGGCCATTCGGCCTTTATGGTATTCATTGGGGCCATATACATTAAAGAATTTAAAACCAGCCCAAAAATACGGCTTTCCCGGCTGTTTTAAAGCCCAAATATCAAAATCATTTTTCGATTCGCCATACGCATTTAAAGGCTTCAAGCGGGGAATAATTTCATGGCTATCGTCATAGCCTAATTCGCCCATGCCATAAGTTGCTGCGGAGCTGGCGTAAATCAGCGGAATACCATATTGAACACATTTTAGCCAGATTTTTTTAGTGTAATTGAGATTTAGTTTGTCAAAAACGGTCTTGTCAAATTCGGTGGTATCTGTTCGTGCTCCGAGATGAAAAATAAATTCGACAAATTTATTTTCTTTGTCTAACCAATCAAAAAAATCATCCCGATGAATTTGTCGGGTGTATTTTTTCCCTTCTATATTTTTATTTTTAACCGGAATAGAAAAATCATCGACCAAAATAAGGTCATTGAAATTCTCAGAATTTAGTTTACTCACTAAAGCAGAAGCGATAAAACCGGCGACACCTGTTACTACTATCATTTTTTCTGACAAAGGTAAGCAACTAAGTTAATAGTGAAAAGTTAATAATTCAATGGTTTGTTATTTTTTTGCAAAAGCCAGAAAATAACAACTTTGCCAAACTTATTAAAAAACAAACACATCATCGATTTTAAGACATCTATCTATTTACAGATTCAAACTTTGGCAAAATTTAAAGGAGAGTATTAAAATTAAAAGTTTATAATAATAGAGACGTACATAAGGGTACGTCTCTATATCACGAATTGAGTTCTTAATTATTTACTTTTAATTTTTGAGTGAATCGATGTCCATCAGCAAAAATATTCACAATATATAAGCCACTTTTCAAACTTAAATTAACGGTATTAGTACCTGTATTAATCTTTTCAATACGGTACATTCTTTGTCCTTTCAAATTAAATATTTGAATATCCAATTTTTTGAATTGTCTACTCACATCAAATGAAAAATAAGAATGGGCAGGGTTTGGATAAATACTAAGTTTGTTCGAGAAATCATCATTAGAAACAATAGAATTTGCACCAAAATTAATATCAACCGTATTAGAGCGAATAGCAGTACCATTCAGATAAGCAATCAGTTTAGACCAATGTCTGCCTTCCGAATCCACATTTACATCTATGTTTGTTTCGCCTCTAGCCGGAGACTGTAGTGTTGTATAAAACTTATAATCAACAAGAAGTTGAACAGAATCATAGTCAACTTTAAAGTTAGTATTCACATTCAGATTCATCCCATCTTTAAGCGTAAAAGTATTAATATACGGAGCATTATCAATTTCCGGTATATCAACTGTCCAGATTCCTCTTCCATGAGTAGCCACAACCACCTGATCACCGGAAATAATCATATCATATATAGAAACAGGAGGTAAACCATTATTAGCAATATGCCATGAAGCACCATTATCAGTAGATTCAAATAAACCAATATCAGTTCCCACCCAAATAATATTTGTATTATTAGGCATCACCAATAAACAATGGACAACAACATCAGGAAATCCATTAGAACTCTTTGAATCTATTCCAAAGCCTGAGATATCTTCCCACGTATTTCCTAAATCTTTAGTTCTCAATATTTTTGGAGATTTTGCAAGTGAGAATAAAAGATAAGCAGTTGAATCTTCGGAAGGATGAGTAGCTATTCCACTAACAAATGCATTCATTTCGATGGAAGAATAATCGTTTACAGGCGTAAAACTTTCGCCCTCGTTGGTAGAAACTTGAATCTGATAACCTGCATTTTTAGCCATTCCTGCACCTGCCCAAACGATATTTCCATTCGACAGGGAAACCTCAACATTATGAGAACTGGTAACGATTGTGTCCAATGTCCAGTTTGTTTCAATAGATTTCATTTTCCATGTTTTACCAAAATCGGTAGATTTATAAACTCCTGTGC
>CAYQXT010000153.1:0-8621 GCA_964421365.1 uncultured Bacteroidaceae bacterium | reverse complement strand
CTAATTCTACTTCGCGTTGCCATAATTCGCGCCAAATTTCAGCTTTGGCATTGATGTGTTTCATTATGGGGGCCTGAGCACGAATTTCTGCTCCGGTGGCACGTATCTTATGTATGGCTTCTTGTACTGCCACCGTTTTGAGTTCTGCTGGATGGTTGAAATGCGTCATAAAGGCAACATGTCTGCCGGATTTTATGATTTTCTCAAAAATGCCAAGTGTAAGTTCGGCATCAAATTGGTTGGTGAAGCGGTAAGGCCAGTAGGTGAGTGTCTTTGTCCCAAAGCGAATACTTTTTATATGGGGCAGATCAGCCTCTATAATAGCATCTGTATAGAGGCTGAGTTGCTCGGCTGTCATGAAAAGGGAATCGCCACCTGTAAAAAGTATATCACTAATTTCGGGATGTGCTTTTAAGTAGTTTATCATGGAGGAAGCTTCTTCTAAGGCAAATTTATATTCATCGCCCATTTGGACAAACTGTGGCCAACGGAAGCAAAAGGTGCAGTGCGCATGACAGCTTTGTCCGAATATGGGAAAGCTTAATACGGTTTCTCTGTATTTATGCTGCAAACCTGTGATTTTTTTCCTGTTCAATTTTGGCACATTGTGTTCTAATTGTCCTGCCGGATGTGGATTTAACTCCAATCTAATCTCATTGGCAATTCGGTTTTGCTCTTCCTGACTTAGCCCTTGTTTCAGTGCTTCTGCCATCTTGTTGAAATGGGTTTTGCTTAGCATCTCTTTTTGGGGAAAATTAAGTATGTAAATGGGGTCGTTAGGAATATTATCCCAGTCTATTAATTGCTCTACAACATAATTATTTGTTTTAAATGGCAATATTCGTCCGATTACATCTATTGCAAATAGCTGTTCTTCCGTTAAGTTTTCTTGTACTTGAGGTATTCGTCTGAAATTATGAAGTCCGTAAATTTTTGGTTTTTTGTAGTTCATATATTTTTATTTTTAATAAAGATATAGTCTTACATGATTTTTTATGAACTCCTATTTTTATATCAGATTAAATGAAATGTTTATAGTGTTTGTATAGCAGTAACTTTACGCGTGTTGTAATTTTGTGTGATAATTTTTTCTGTGCAGCTAAAAACTGCAAAACTTACGGGATTTTGTGAAACTCCATGGGTTTAATTAGAGACATTTATCATTCATCATTATCATTATTTTTTGGCTTAGTCATCGAAAATATATCTATGGGTTTCCAGAATTTTTTCACGCGATTTGCCTACTACACATTGCAAACCACAATATACGTTGTGTAAATCGCAGTTACACTTGCGGAAAACCTTATACACAATTTCTTCCTGACCTAGAACATGTAGCTTATTTAATCCCACCGCCGGGCTGGCATTAGGGAGGCGGGCTACAATTTCCAAATTGGTGAAATTCATCTGATTTTTGATATAATTTGCTGCCCCCATATTTTCCGGCTCTTCCTGAACCCAAAGTGTCAGCATATTATTGGGATATTTTTTGATAATCTGGCGTACTTTTTTGCGCGGGAAAGGGTGTAATTGTTCTATTCTTACAAGTGCTACATCGCGGGCATTATATTCCTGTTTTTTTGCTAGCAAATCATAATATAACTTTCCGGTGCAAAAAACTACTCGGCGAACCTCTTTTTCGTCCACATTATCATCATCTATTACCTCTCGAAAACCGCCTTGTGTGAAGTCAGAAACTGCCGAAACACAGGCAGGGTGACGTAGCAAACTTTTAGGAGTGAAAATTATCAAGGGAATCCGAAAGTTACGCATCTGCTGGCGGCGAATAAGGTGAAACATGTTGGCTGGGGTACTTGGATTTATAAGCTGAATATTATTGTTAGCTGCCAAAGTTAGAAATCGTTCCATTCGGCCACTGGAATGTTCCGGCCCTTGTCCTTCGTAGCCGTGTGGCAAATACATGGTAAGCCCGTTGAGTAAGCCCCATTTGGCTTCGGCGGCTGTAATGTATTGGTCAACAATCGGCTGTGCTACATTATGGAAATCGCCAAATTGTGCTTCCCAAATTGTTAGCCCTTCCGGGTGTACTAGTGCGTAGCCATACTCAAAGCCGAGGACACCATATTCACTCAGATGTGAGTTATAAATTTCGAAACGAGCCTGATTTTTGTCTATATGTTTAAGTGGAATGTATTTTTCTTCTGACTCTTCTACACGTAAAGCCGCATGACGATGTGAAAAAGTGCCTCGTTCGCTGTCTTGGCCTGAAATGCGAATACTTTGTCCTTCGGTGAGAAGGCTGGAATAGGCCAGAAGCTCTCCCATAGCCCAGTCTAAACGATTTGTCTCCAGCATTTTGTGCCGGTCGTTGAATAATTTTACTAATTTTTTGAAAAAGACTTTATCTTGTGGTAATTCGTTTACTTTTTGAGCCAAATGACGCAATTTATCTTCTGTAATAGCTGTTATGGGCGATTTCTGGAAATCTTTATCCGTAGGAAAATGATATTTTTTCCAGATTTTGGATAAAAAGCGGTCGATATGAACTTTTTCGATGCTACGGGCAATTTTAAATTTTTCTTCGAGATAGTCGTCAAAAGATTTGTTTACAGATAAAACTTCAGCTTGAGTATATATTTTTTCCTTGATTAATTTTGCCGCATATATTTCTCTTACTGAGGGGTGTTTGGATATGGCTTTATATAATTTGGGCTGGGTAAAGCGGGGTTCATCGCCTTCGTTATGGCCGTATTTACGGTAACATAGTATATCTATAAATACATCAGTATGAAACTTCTGGCGGTATTCTACTGCCATTAAAACGGTGTTTACCAAGGCTTCTACTTCATCACCATTGACATGAAAAACAGGAGATCTGGTAACTTTGGCTATATCTGTGGCGTAGGTACTGGAGCGGCCTTCGAGATAATTGGTGGTAAACCCTATCTGATTGTTTATCACCATGTGGATAGTTCCGCCGGTACGGTAGGCCTCTAATTGCGACATCTGAATAATCTCATATACAATGCCTTGTGCCGAAATGGCCGCATCGCCATGAATAATTATTGGTGCTACTTTATTATAGTCGTTTTGATAAGTATGGTCGATTTTAGCTCGGGCAATGCCTTGTATTACTGCGCCAACCATTTCTAAATGAGAAGGGTTTGGTGCCAGTGCCAGTTTTACTCTTCGGCCATTTGGTAAATTTACTTCTGCATCGGCACCCAGATGGTATTTTACATCTCCAAGTTCTACATCTGCTTCATAAGAAGTACCTGAAAATTCGTTAAGTATGTTTTCGTAGGGTTTTTGTAGTATATTGGCTAGCATATTTAGCCGGCCACGATGCGACATACCGATTACGAAATCTTCTATACCAAGTTCTGAGCCCTGCTTTATAAGAAAGTCCATGGCCGGAATTAGTGCTTCGGCACCTTCGAGCGAAAAGCGTTTCTGGCCGATAAATTTTTTATGAATGAATTTTTCAAAATCAACTGATTTTACTAATTCGGAGTAGATTTCTTTTTTCTGTTCAGATGTAAAGGCGGGAGCATTTTGTGTGCTCTCCATTTTGTGTCTTAACCATTCTATTTGCTGAGGATGGCGTACGAAAACATATTCTGCACCTACCGAATGACAATAGGTTGTTTCTAAAAAGGAAACGATATTTTTTAACTTTGTTTTGCCTAAACCCAATTCTTTTCCTGCCTCAAATTCGATTTCTAAATCCTTTTCCTTGAAACCAAAGTTTTTGATGTCTAAGGTAGGAAAATATTTCCGGCGCTGGCGAACCGGATTCGTTTTGGTAAATAGATGGCCTCTTTGACGGTAATTTTCTATTAAATTAATTATGGCAAATTCTTTAGCCGAGAAATTGTCTTTTATATTTTCTTTGGGAGTATTGTAATTTCTTTGCGCAAACTCAAAACCCTGAAAGAAAGCACGCCACTTTTCGTCTATACTTTCGGGGGCTTTTTTATATTGTTGAAATAATTCTTCGATTGCATTTATTTCGCTGCTTCCGATATTCGAAAATTTATCCATAAAATTTATATTTGTGTTTTATAGCACAAATGTATAAATTTTACTATAAAATGGGCTGTTCTTTAGCAAAAAAATTACCATTTAAAAATATCCTGCCATTTTCTGGGGCGATATTCGGGCATCCAGTTAAAACCACGGAGATAGTAATCCTGCTGCGTTAAATCTCTGAGGGGGTTCATTTTTGCTGTTACTTTCCCAAATAAAGCGATTCTTTGCACTTTGTTATTTCCTAAGGTTATTATCATCTTGGAGGAGGCTGTTTTATTATGGCCAATAATATTCGTAGAATCTTTGGGATAGTAAATAGATTCGGCATTAGAAGTAACCTCAATTTTTTGCAGTTGGTTGTTATGTATGTAGCCTACTATTTTCTTGCCTTTTATCTGGTTGTAATAGTTACTGTCCTCAGGAAATGTAATAAAAGGTTTGGTAATCAATTCCAGCCGTTCTACCTTTTTATCTCTGGTATGCATAATTACCTGTTCGGCCGTTAGCTGGTTACTGTCTGACCATAAAATAGGACTACCAATTAATCGGATAGTTGAATCTATATCGTTGTAAACCATTGAGTCACATTTTGCCTGATAGGCTTTATTGTAAATTTTTACATGGTTATAGACATACATAATTCGTTTTTGTGTCACTGTATCATAATCAGAACTTAATGTATCACCATGTACGAATAATGTATCGGAATTATTAACTTGCATCAATACAGCTTTATCGGCTACTTTCATACGATTTGGTGAGCGCGAATAGACTGCATAATTTCCTTTTATTAGCATATTTTGTGCTGTATCTTCCACACTGATATGGCCAAAAGCATGTCCTAAATCTTTAGCTTTGTTATAGTTAATGCTGTCAGCGTTTATGATTTGTCCGTTATTGTTTAGGTATACATTTCCGGCAAAAGCACTTTCGTTGGTTTCACGGTTCATGTACGCTCTCTGGCAATCAACTACATTATCCTCATTTATGATTTTTGTGTGTCCGATAAATTGTGAGATATTTGTCTGAGTATTGTGAATTACTTTGTCGGTAGTGATTTTATATTTTGGATTGTCTATTTTAACGTTCTTCTTGTAAATAACCTTGTTCTGCTTACTATAAAAGAAACCTTCATCGCTAATAAAGGTGTTTTCGCCGGAAATTGTTTTTCCACCATTCCAGAAATGTCCTTCCTCAGAATTGAGAAAATAATCGAAAAAATTGGTGCTTAGAGTAGCATCTTTGCTTACTAAAACAACGGAATCTCGAACCTGTGCCAGATTGGAATTTCCATTGAGATACATATTATTTCCGGTAATGGTGAAATTGCCATCTTTATTCTTCTTTACTAGACGTGCATTGCCAAAAGCTTTAAGCGAATTGCTCTTTTGATAAAAATAGGCACTATCACAAGTAAGTACTGCTCTTTGTGTTGTAATCCGCACATCTCCGCGTAATAATTGCACATTTCTGCCCAAACGCGGATTTACCATCAAGGTATTCGCATTCTCTATTTTTATTTTTGTTTGCGCCAAAAGGGTATTTCCTGCTGCTATTATTAGTATAAATATAAAAAGTTTCTTCATGAGTTTAATATTTGTCTACGCATTATATGAATAGACACTAAAATTATCTCTAATTTTTATTTTAAGAATTGTAGAATAGAATTAGTCATTATTTAAGGAGTTCTTGAATTATCTTGTTGGCAGAAATACCTTCTGCATCGGCTTTATAATTGACTATGATACGGTGTCTGAGCACAATTGGTGCAATTTCTTTAACATCTTCAATGTCGGGGGCATGCTTGCCCATCAATACGGCATGGGTTTTAGCTCCTATAATTAAAAATTGTGAAGCTCTGGGACCTGCACCCCATTGCAAATATTCATTCGCAAGAGGATGAGCATTCGCTGTTCCTTTCCTGGTTTTGGCTGCCAACCCAACGGCGAAGCGAAATACATTATCTGTGACTGGAACTTTATCTAATAATCTTTGATAGAAAACAATTTCTTCGGCCGTAAGTATTTTTTCTGGTTGTGCTGTGATTCCTATTGTTGTACTTTTAATAATATCTATTTCTTGTTCAAATTTAGGATAATCGAGGAAAATATTGTACATAAACCTATCTAATTGTGCTTCTGGAAGGGGATAGGTACCCTCTTGTTCAATGGGATTCTGTGTGGCTAGTACAAAAAAGGGTTCGGTGAGTGGATAACGCGTACCTCCCGCAGTAATAGCTTTCTCTTGCATAGCTTCGAGTAATGCGGACTGGGTTTTAGGCGGAGTACGGTTAATTTCATCGGCCAGAATAATATTGGCAAAAAGAGGACCTTTTATGAACTTGAATTCTTTATTTTTATCTAAAATCTCCGAGCCGATGATATCAGAGGGCATTAAGTCGGGCGTAAACTGAATTCGTTTATAGTCTAAGCCTAAAGTGCTTGATATTGTATTGACTAGCAGTGTTTTTGCTAATCCAGGAACGCCTACCAGAAGACAATGTCCTCGGCTGAATATAGCATTAATCACCTGTTCCACAATGTCATCCTGTCCAATAATCACTTTGTGTATTTCTGTTTTTAGCTTTTGGTAGGACTGGCGCAGTGCCGCTACCGCCTCTTTATCTCCAGCAAATTGTATAGCCATAGTTTTTATTTTCAGTTCCTTGTTGCTAAACCTTGAAGTGTGCTTGCTCTTTCAAGGGTCAGTACTTTTTTGTTACGCGTAGTTTAAACGAATTCATAATTAATTGCTCAGCCAGCCTTTGTAATGAAAATTACAAGACTTAAATTCATTGTCTATTTTGATGTAATTTGTTTTCTGTTTTTCTAAAACCCAATCATACAAGGCTTTTTCTTTTTTCTGAGCCAGTGTCATATCTTTAATTCTCTGGTAATCATCCTTTAGATTGGCAATATGCGCTGCGGATTTAGAAATTATCTTGATTATTTTATAGGTTTTATTCCCATTTTTATCTTTAGCTTCAAAAGCTTTACTAATCTCTCCGATATTCATCTTTTTTATATAGAATAATTCATCAGGATTAATATCCTTTATTGTGAATTTTTGAGAACCTGTATGTAGATTTACCAAAACACCGCCATTTAGTCTGGTGTCTTTATCCTCCGAAAATAGTAATGCCGCTTGTGCAAAAGTGGTGGTATCGGTACGGATAATATTGGCTATACTATCTAATTTTTTCTGCACCTGTTTTTCTGCTGTATAGCTTATCTCCGGTTGGAGTAAAATATGCCGTACATGCACTTGATCTCCTCTTTTTTCTAACATTTGAATAATATGATAGCCATAATCTGTTTTTACAATATTGCTTATTTCATTGGTTTTTAAGCTGAAAGCGGCAGCTGCAAATTCGGGTACCAATTCTGCTCGGGTGATAAAACCCAAATCTCCACCGTTCTTAGCCGAACCTGGGTCTTTTGAATATAATACAGCCAAGGTAGAAAATTTTGACTTGCCAGTTTCTATTCGCTTTTTAAAATCCAGTAATTTATTCTTCAAATCCTGAATTTCTTGTTCGGTAGATTTAGGATAAATGACTATTTGGGCATATTCATACTCGGCCTCTATTAGTGGAAGACTGTCTTTTGGTAAATCTCTGAAATATTTATTTACCTCAGCAGGTGTTACTTTTATATCTCCCAAAATCTGGTTTTGCATTTTTGAGGTAATTAATTGGTCTCTGACATCATCTTTAAAATCAGATTTAATTTCCTCCATGGATTTATTAAAGTAGGCTTCTAATTTCTCAACAGAACCAGCTTGTCTTACGAAGCCTTGTAAACGGTTATTTAATTCATTCTCAACTTCTTTATCGGAAACTTCAACGCTGTCAATAGCTGCTTGGGCAACTAAAAGTTTTTGCAGAATCATATTTTCATAAATAGAGCATCTAAGCTCTTTCCCTCCTTTGGCTCCCTGGGCTTGATACTGAAAATACTGGGCTTCTATGTCCGATAGGCTCACCATATTATTCCCTACAATGGCAACCACTTTATCCAACAGCTCTCCTTTTTGGGCAAAAGCTGAAATACTTGCTAAAACTATAATACTTAGTACTAAACTTAATTTCTTCATTTGAAATATTCTAATTATTTTTATTGTTTTCATCAAACAGTTTAAATGCGTTGTGCTTTAATGCATCATTATAGATGTCATTTTCCAGATTACTAATGATTCCTATTTTTCGTTTATTTAATATAATATTTTTTATTTTATCTCGCTCAAATTCCAGTGGAGAATAATCTCCCTTTAGTAAATATTTATCAATACGGAAAAAGTAACTAAAAAGTGAATCTTTTTTTGATAATAAATTGACATATCTGATACTTTGCTCAGGATGAAGTAGTTTTTCTGGCCAGAGCATTTGTAAAGCATTCAAATATATCCATTTTCCACCAAAATCGTCATATTTGTCGGCAAATTTATAACAATAATCGGCTAATTGAGAAGAATCAGCTGTACGCCTACTTCTTATCCTGAATTTTATTTGATTTATACCGGGAATATCATTAGGTACTTTGATATACAGACCTTTCAGAACTATTCCATCTAATCTGAAATTGTCTTTATATCGGACATAGGAATTTCTTACAACTGAATCAACGACA
>CAYQXT010000152.1:0-8630 GCA_964421365.1 uncultured Bacteroidaceae bacterium | reverse complement strand
TTTTGACCACTTGGAGCATGTCCTCGATGCAAAGGCTTTGGCAAGGTTATGGGCATCGATCCCGATTTGGTGATTCCCAATAAAAACCGGTCAGTTTACGAAGATGCTGTTGCTTGCTGGAAAGGCTCACAAATGTCCGAATTCAAAAATCAGCTTATTGAGCATGCCGCCGAAATTAATTTTCCTATACATAAACCTTATTTCAAGATCTCTCAGGAACAGAAAGACCGGTTATGGAATGAAAAAGAATATTTTACAGGAATACATGAGTTTTTCAAACAAATAGAAGCTCAAAGACATAAAATTCAATATCGAGTTATGCTCTCACGCTATCGCGGTAAAACTATTTGTCCAGAATGTAACGGAACTCGGCTGAAAAAAGAGGCTAATTTGGTAAAAGTAGGCACAAAAACGATTACAGAATTGGTAGAAATGCCTATTAATAACCTACAAGGCTTTTTTGATAAATTAAAATTGGATATACGTGATACCGAAGTCGCCAGTCGGTTATTAATTGAAATTAATAACCGACTGAATTTTCTGACTAAAGTAGGCTTAGGCTATTTGACGCTCAACCGTACTTCGGCCAGCCTGTCCGGAGGAGAATCACAGCGTATAAACCTAGCAACAAGCCTTGGCAGCAGCCTAATAGGCTCACTCTATATATTAGATGAACCCAGTATTGGCCTGCATCCTCGCGACACCGAGCGTTTGATTTCCGTTTTGAAACAGTTGCAAAAAATAGGCAACACCGTAATGGTTGTAGAACACGATGAAGACATCATTCGTGCTGCCGATCAAATTATTGATATAGGCCCACTCGCCGGCCGAAATGGAGGAGAAATAGTTTATCAGGGAAAATACGAAGACTACCAAAAAAAAAGCTGTCCCGAGGATTCCTGTCTTACCTTGAGATACCTGAGCGGGCAGATGAAAATTGAAATTCCGGCACAGCGTCGAAGCTGGAACGAAAGTGTTTTTATCGAAGGAGCTTATCAGAATAATCTAAAATACATTGATGTGAAATTTCCTCTAAATGTAATGACCGTAATTACAGGCGTTAGTGGTTCAGGTAAAACCTCCCTCGTTCGTCATGTACTTTATGAGGCTCTAAATAACCACTTTAATAATTATCCCCAGAACAAAGTTCATTTTGCCGGCATGGAAGCCAATTTTAGACAACTTTCAGCCGTAGAGTTTATCAATCAGAATCCCATTGGCAAATCTTCCCGCTCTAATCCGGCCACTTACGTAAAGGCTTACGATGACATCCGGCAACTCTTTGCCACTTTGACCGAAAGTAAAATTCAAGGCTTTACACCGGGAACTTTTTCCTTTAATGTCGAAGGAGGGCGCTGTTCCGAATGTGAAGGAGAAGGCTATATCAAAGTGGATATGCAGTTTATGGCCGATGTTTTAATCAAATGCGAGTCCTGCCACGGCAAACGATTTAAGAAGGACGTTCTGGAAGTAAAATACAAAGAGAAAAGCATATATGACATTCTCGATATGACCATAGACGAAGCCATAGAGTTTCTCGACTCTGGTAACAACACAGCTAAAAAAGCAGCAAAAAAACTCAAATCACTGCAATTTGTGGGTTTAGGCTATCTAAAACTCGGGCAAGCCTCAAGCACGCTTAGTGGAGGCGAAAGCCAGCGAATAAAATTAGCAAGCTATATTGGTATGGGCGCACAAACAGGTAAAATCTTGTTTATTTTTGATGAACCCACAACCGGTTTACATTTCCACGACATAAAAAAATTATTAGAAGCATTTAATGCCCTGATAAACAACGGGCATTCATTGGTAATTATAGAGCATAATAAAGAAATTATTAAAATGGCCGATTGGATTATTGATTTAGGCCCCGAAGGAGGCGACAAAGGCGGTGAAACCATCTTTGAGGGCACTCCCGAAGAATTGATAAAATGCAAAAAATCATACACCGGAAAATTTTTAGAATTAACATAAAGTTTTGGTACATTGTATTATAGTTGTAGAAGTTGGTCGAAGTTTTCAACTTCTACCAACTTCGAAAATAATTGTAGAATGAAATTCGTAGAGCGGCATTAACCATTCACAATTAATAATTGTTCTTAGGGCGCACAGGCGGGCTTTCCGCTTGTAGTCGCCTTGCCAAAGGGCACAAAAACAAGCAAAAAAAAGAGTTCCGTACCTACACTTTTTTTTTGCCTGTTTTTGAAGCCCTTTGTCTGCGGCAAGCTACCGCTTCAATCCCTTGCGCACGGCAAGCTTAGCACAAAGCTGATCCATATCCAGATATTCAGACTTCCTACATGTCATTTTTTTATAGTTTAAAATTCAGAGAGTTCATGAAATAAGAGAAAAATTTGTAGGAAAATAAAATGAGGCTATTTATTTCAGTAAATTAAATTATAGCCTTTATATACTCGTATGTTAACATATTTATAAATGCTTTTTGATAACTTACTGATGTTCTGAAATAAACAAAAAGAAGCATACAAAATGTGATACCGGCACGCTGCGTCTTTTGTAGTTTTGCCTAAAAAAAGAGATTGCAAGTTGCTTATTTTAAATCATTAAAAAAATCAGGGTTATCTTTTAATCCTATTAATCATGATTCAGACAATTAGTATAGGTCAAACTTGAAAACTTCGACCAATAGCGGAAGGTCTGCTTGTGTGAATTTATTAAATATCATATCTTTGCGACCTTGCGACTTCGCGAGAAATAAGAAATTAACAAAGTGTTTAAAATGAAAAAAGAAACAGAATTAATCAAAAAATTATTTTCTATTAAAGAAAATGAAGTATTAGAGGCCATTAGTGAGATAAAAACTAATGGGAATATTGCTTTGTTAACCCCTTTGCTTAAACTTATTAAGCATCCACAGAGTTCAAAAATTGAAAACGAAGCAAAAGCCATTTTCCTGAATATAAAAGATGAAAAAGCCGTAGAATTTATCGTAAATACATTAAAAAATGACCAATATAGCGACATCCGAAAATTTTTAGTCGCTGCCTGCTGGCAAAATGGTTTAGACTATTCCACATATCTTAGTGATTTTGTGCAATTATTCATAAACGAAAATTTTGAAATCGCTTTTGATGCCTTTACGGTTATTGAAAACAGATCTCCTTTACCGGATAACGATACGGTTAGAATTGAAATAGCTAAATTGAAATCTGTCATAAATAAAATTAGCGAGGATAAAAAGCATTTACTAGTAAAATTAGTTAGTATTTTGGATAAATAAAGATTTTTTTAAAAAAAATAGTAGAAAAAAAAATAAAATATTTAACTTTGCACGCTGAAACTGATAAACTTGGATAGAATACTGATTCTTTCAAAGTTTTGGTGATTAAAGATTTACAATAATGATAAAAATAACATTTCCAGATAAAAGCGTTCGAGAATACGAAGCCGGTATTACTGGCTTAGAAATTGCCAAAAGTATTAGTCATAAGCTTGCTAAGGAAGCATTTTCTGTAAACGTTAATGGTGAAGTTTGGGATATAGCCCGCTCTATCAACGAAGACGTTAAATTGAAAATTAATACATGGAATGAAGAAGAGGGACGCCATGCTTATTGGCACTCATCAGCCCACCTTATGGCCGAAGCTATAGAAAGTCTCTATCCGGGAACAAAATTTGGAATAGGTCCTGCCATTGAAAATGGATTCTACTACGATGTGGATTTTTGTGACCGCAAAGTTACCGATGACGATTTGCCTAAAATCGAGCAAAAAATAATTGAACTCGCCCGGCAGAAAAATGATTATATAAGGCGTGAGGTATCAAAAGCCGAAGCCCTGAAATATTTTGAAGAAAAAGGGGATGAATATAAGTTAGAACTTATAAACGACCTGGAAGACGGCACAATTACCTTCTATGAGCAAGGGAATTTTACCGACCTTTGTCGAGGCCCTCACCTGCCCAATACCGGATTGATTAAAGCAGTAAAACTCACAAGCATTGCTGGTGCATACTGGCGAGGCGATGAAAAACGCAAGCAATTAACCCGTATTTATGGTATCACATTCCCTAAGCAAAAAATGCTGGAAGAACACCTTCATCGTTTGGAAGAAGCTAAAAAACGTGACCATAGAAAAATAGGTAAAGAATTAGAACTTTTTACTTTTTCTGATCGCGTAGGACAAGGTTTACCCCTGTGGTTACCCAAAGGAGCACAATTGCGTGAGCGTCTGCAAAATTTTCTACAAAAAGTACAGAAAGAATATGGTTACGAGCCGGTAATAACTCCCCATATAGGATCTAAAGAACTATACGTTACCTCAGGACATTATGCAAAATATGGCGCCGATTCTTTTCAGCCTATCCATACGCCTAACGAAAACGAAGAGTTTTTACTAAAACCCATGAATTGCCCGCATCATTGCGAAATTTACCGTTTTAAACCACGCTCATACAAGGATTTGCCCCTTCGATTTTCCGAATTTGGTACCGTTTATCGCTATGAACAAAGTGGCGAATTACATGGATTAACCCGTGTACGTGGATTTACGCAGGACGATGCACATATTTTCTGCCGTCCCGACCAACTATTAGATGAGTTTAAAAAAGTTATTGACATTATTTTATACGTTTTCAAAACATTAGGATTTTCTGAATTTATTACGCAAGTATCTTTGCGCGATCCTGAAAATAAAGAAAAATACATTGGTAGCGATGAAAACTGGGTAAAAGCAGAAAAGGCAATTATTCAGGCTACAGAAGAGAAAGGCTTGGAAACCGTTATTGAATATGGAGAGGCTGCTTTTTACGGTCCCAAATTAGATTTCATCGTTCGCGATGCTATAAGTAGAAAATGGCAATTAGGTACTATTCAGGTAGATTATAATTTACCTGAACGTTTTGAGTTGGAATACACCGGCGAAGATAACAAAAAACACCGTCCGGTGATGATTCACCGTGCACCCTTTGGTTCAATGGAACGTTTTGTGGCCTTATTAATAGAAAATACAGCAGGGAAATTCCCGTTGTGGCTTATTCCAGATCAGGTGGTAATACTTCCAATCAGCGAAAAATTTCAGGATTATGCAGAAAAAGTTGCAAAATATTTGAATAAATCAGAAATTCGCACTATTATTGACGGTAGAAATGAAAAGATAGGCAAAAAAATAAGGGATAGCGAACTAAAACGTATTCCTTACTTGTTGATTGTTGGAGAACAGGAAGTTGACAATGGTTTAGTATCTGTGCGTCGTCAGGGACAGGGCGACAAAGGAACCATGTTGATGGAGGATTTTGCAGCGTATATAAACAAAGAAGTAGAAAAAGAATTAAATATTAACTAAATATAGGAGGTTTTAACCATAGCTAATAAACATTTTTCAAGACGAAGAAGACCTCAGCGGTACGAAAGGCCGAAAGATCTTCACCGCATTAATCATAAGATCCGATCAGCACAAGTTCGTGTTGTGGGTGAAAATGTGGAAAATCCGGGAGTTTTTCCCATTGATGAGGCTTTAAAAATTGCAGACGAAATAGGTTTGGATTTAGTAGAAATTTCTCCAAATGCAGATCCGCCTGTTTGTAAAGTTATTGATTACCAGAAATTTCTTTATCAGCAGAAAAAGAAACAAAAGGAGATGAAAGCTAATGCTTCTAAAATTGTGATTAAGGAAATTCGGTTTGGTCCGAATACTGATGATCATGATTTTGATTTTAAAGTAAAACACGCCGAAAGATTTTTAAAGGATGGTGCCAAAGTAAAAGCATTTGTTTTCTTCAAAGGGCGTTCTATTGTTCATAAAGACAAGGGAGAAATTCTCTTACTTCGATTTGCTCAGGCACTCGAAGAAATTGGAAAAGTAGAACAAATGCCTAAATTGGAAGGCAAACGAATGATAATGTTTTTGGCTCCTTTGAAAGCTAAATAGTTTTTTTTAATATAATTTCAAATTGTAGAAAAATGCCGAAAATGAAGACCAATCCCGGTGCAAAAAAAAGATTCAAAGTAATGAATTCCGGGAGAATTAAGAGAAAACATGCTTTTAAAAGTCATATTTTGACAAAAAAAGCCAAGAAAAGAAAACGTAATTTGACTTATTTTACAACGGTTCATAAAGCCGATGAGAAGAATGTTAAATTGTTATTAGCTTGTAAGTAATTAAAAATTATTTATTGGTTTAAGTTATTTTATTAACCCGAATGCAGCGCTTTTAAAGAACCTTAGCGGGTCGCGTGTATTCAAAAAACTTATAAATTATGCCACGTTCAGTAAATCATGTAGCAGCAAGAAAGAGAAGAAAAAAAATTCTTAAGCAGGCCAAAGGTAATTTTGGCGCTCGTAGTAATGTTTATACCGTTGCAAAAAATACGATAGAAAAAGGGTTGCAATATGCATATAGAGACCGTAAAACCAAAAAACGCAATTTCCGCGCACTTTGGATTCAGCGTATCAATGCAGGTACCCGTTTGCACGGTATGTCTTATTCCGAATTTATGGGTAAAATCCATGATAAAGGAGTAACATTAAACCGTAAAACTTTAGCCGATTTGGCTATGAATCACCCCGAAGCTTTTAAAGCCGTGGTTGAGTCTATCAAGTAAGCACAATTTGATTTTTCATGATAGGGGAGCGGTTTCTATACTGCTCCTTTTTGTAACTTAGCGTTATTCTTGCCGTACAATCTTTATCTGAAATTCTTTCAGTAATTCTTTATTAATATATCGGCGTAATAGTTGTGCCACAGCTACTACATCGCATTCGCAATAAGCTACTATGCGTGGTAAATTTTGCTCAACATAGTACACCCTAGCCACCTCAGAGCCATTGATATCTGATTTTGGCGTGGGAATATGAAATAAAGTTGTTAATAATTCCAGAGAGGTATAATGCTTGTAATCGCCAAATTTCCATAGTTCTAAGGTGTCTAGATGAGGCACTTCCCAGGGTTTTTTGCCCGCAATTTGAAAAGCTTTGGGAAGCGATATACTGTTTACGAGCATTCGGCGAGCAATATACGGAAAATCAAATTCTTTTCCGTTGTGGGCGCACAAAAACCAATTGCCTTTAAACTTTTTACGTATTAAAGCGGCAAAATCAGCCAGTAACTTTTTTTCATCATCGCCCGAAAAGGACATAATCCTCAATTGTTCTTCATCCTGTTTTACCAAATGATAACCGACAGAGATGCAAATTATACGGCCAAATTCAGCGTAAACTCCGGCTCTTTGATATACGTCTTTGGGACTTTTATCGGCAGCAATGTGTCCGGCTTTCCGCTTCCATAGTTTCTTAAATTCCGGACTCAAAAAATCATAATCAGCTGAGGCCGGCACCGTTTCGATGTCGAGAAAAAGAACATGCTCTAATTGGGTATCAGAAAGCATTATCGTAAAATTTTCAGATTTTTTTCAATCAAAGTTACCAGTACATCAATAGCCACCTGATTGTGCCCACCTTGCGGAACAATCAAATCTGCATATCGCATAGAAGGCTCAATAAACTGCAAATGCATGGGTTTTACAGTTTTGTCGTATCTATTTAAAACGCTTATGACATCACGTCCTCTCTCCACAATATCTCGTTTTAGAACTCGTGTAAGACGGTCGTCATCATCGGCCCAGACAAAAATCTTTAAATCGAACAAATCGCGGAGTGCCGGCTGGGTCAAAACCAGAATTCCTTCAACGATGATAACATCGCGGGGTTTAACCCTGTTAGTCTCTTCTGACCGTGTACAACTTAAATAGGAATAGTTTGGCTCATTAATGCTTCTCCCAGATTTTAAGTTCTTTAAATGCTCTATTAAAAGTTCAAATTCCACAGAATCAGGATGATCAAAATTTATTTCTTGCCTTGCTTCTATGGGTAAGTGGCTGTTGTCTCTGTAGTAAGAGTCCTGCGACAGGACAGCCACTTCATCGGTGGGCAATGCATCTACGATTTTTTTAACAACAGTTGTTTTTCCTGAACCGGTTCCTCCGGCAATTCCTATCACCAACATTTTTTCTGATTTAAGTTTCGACAAAAATATTAAATTTTAGCGTGATTTTTTTAAATATTAAAAAATAATTATCTTTAAAAATAATTTCTAAATTTTAAATTTTTTGAAGTATGGTAAAACATATTGTAATGTTAAAGTTGAGGGAGGATACTCTTGAGAATAAACGTTCTCAGTTATGGGAACTTAAGCAGGTTTTGGATAAGTTGCCGGATTATATTCCGGAGATTCGTTTTTACGAAGTAGGGATAAATATTAGCGACCAAGCGCGTGCTTACGATTTAGTTATTGTGTCGGATTTTGATACTAAGGTGCAGTTGGATGTTTACCGGAATCATCCGGCACACCTGGAGGCCGTGGAAGTTATTGCTAAATACAAGCAAGATATAAAAGTTGTTGATTATGAATTTTAAGCATTAATAAACGCAAAGTTTCAAGGATTCCGCTAAAAAAGGAGTCCTTTTTTTATGGATTTTTAAAATTTATATAATCATTATATAGATAATACGTTTCAAGTTGAAAAAAATAAAACTATTTTTGTACAAATAAGATAAAACTCATTGAACCATGAAAAAACTTTTTTTATTTTTAGGAATACTGCTGAGCCTACACCTCTTTGGGCAATCTAATTTTGAATTAATAAAAAAAATAGATATTTCTACTCGTTTTGGG
>CAYQXT010000151.1:0-8640 GCA_964421365.1 uncultured Bacteroidaceae bacterium | reverse complement strand
CCTCAGCCTTTTGGTATGTATCCTGAGAATGTGCTGCAAATGATTAAACATATTGCCCGTTCGGGGAATTTAGTAAGTTTTGATATTGCAGAAGTGGCACCGCGCTTTGATGATGATCACCAAACGGCCAAACTGGCTTCAGTGATTATTTTTGCCGTGCTGAACACCTTATATAATCCGCAAAGTAATCTTATTTAATACAAAATTTCAGGACAAATGAATATTATTATCAGAAAAATCGAAAAAAAAGACAATAGGGCTATCAAATATACTATACGAACAAGCCTGACAGAATATGGCGGAAACCGAGAGGGTACGGCCTACTATGACAACGACACAGTGCATATGTTTGAGGCTTATCAGGGCGCTGGAAGTGCCTATTATGTGGCCGAAGTTGACGGTGTGGTTGCGGGAGGCAGTGGAATCAAACAGGTACAGGGTGAAGCTCTGGGAATATGTGAGCTACAAAAGCTTTATCTGAATAAAAAATACAGAGGGCTTGGTATTGGCAAAGAGTTAACAAAAAAATGCATTGAAGTAGCTAAGGATTTTGGTTACAAAAAATGCTATCTGGAAACATTCTCGAATATGAATGAAGCTTTGTCTTTATACAAAAAAATAGGTTTTAAGAAATTAAATGCTCCTGTTGGCAAAACCGGCCATGATGCCTGCGATGTACAGATGATTATAAATTTATAAATTTCACAACGGCATGAATGCCATTGCTTATCAGCAAGAATGACGATACAATATTGATTGATTGCGAATTTGGAAATATGCGGTATGATTAGCCACAGGTGGAAATGATGATTCCTATATTTTTGTGGTATAAACCCAAAAAATATGTAAAACATTTATTGTTTATTGTTGCTGTTATACAATAGGGTAATCACTCCTTCTAGCATGGAATATTGAGACTGAATTATTTTTTTGATTTTCAAATTATCAACTACATAATTAACTAATACTGAAGATGCAAGAATAATTTCACTTCGTATCAGTTTTACTCCATCGAAAGAGGAACGTTGTAATTTGGTGCTTTTAATTATATCATTGTGCATTTCTTTAAATTGGGTGGGTGTCATTTCAAAATAGAGTTTTTCTTTGTATTTACTTGAGTTGCTGTAACGTGCGGCGGACATACGAGCCAATGTATTCCACGAGCCGGAAGAGCCAATGAGTGTTTTGACACCGTATTTGTCGGCTTTTCTTTTGACTTCGTCCAATTTTTCGTCAAAATAGGCGTAAAAAGCCAGCTCTTCTGCCATAGTAATTGGGTCGGATGGTTTGAATTTTTCCATTAGGCGACCGGCACCTAATTTGAAACTACCGCGCCATTTGATACTTTCCTGATTTCCGATAATAAACTCGGAACTACCGCCTCCAATATCGAGCATCAAGACATTTTCGATTTCCAATGGTACAGCCATTTTTATGCCCTGATAGATAAGCTCTGCCTCGCGTTCGCCCGAAATTATCTCTATCTGCAAATCTAATTCACGTTTTACAAATTCAACAAATTCTTTTCCGTTGTCGGTACTTCTAATTCCGGCTGTGGCCAAAGCAATGGTTTTATCTACTTTATAGTTTTGTATTATATTGCTTTTGAAGGCTTTAAGAGCATTAATGCCGCGTAAAAATCCAGCTACGGTTAAGCGACCTAAATTTGCTCCTTCGGAAAGGCTCACGGGTAGTTTGGTTTTGTACAGGGTTTGTACTTTATCCTTATAAACTTCGAGTATTAATATTTTGAAAGTATTTGTTCCTAAGTCGATTATCGCATATCTGTTCATTTGTTTATATTTTAGAACAAAATACGAAAAATATTTTTTTAGACAAAATTTATTTATACCGAGCTAATATCGCATTTTGGATGCTAAATTTTGCTTATTTTAGAACATCGGTAAGTTATCAATAAAGATTTACAAATTTCAGAAATAGGTTAGATACGGGTATAAATTATATTGAAGTGAAATTGGTTTTCGGATTTTTCCTTTATACAATCACTCATCTAACCGCATGGAGCGGTCGGACGGATACTAACAAGCAAATTCACTTTAGTATAATTACTTTTGCCAGTAGTAGAAATTTCCAATTTGAGCGAATCTAGTTTCGTCTTTTTTTTATCGGGAACATAAAATTTAAAACTACCGGGGAAAAGTTTGTTCAACAGCATTCGGTAGTTTCCAAAGAATAGCTTAGTATGTTTGTTGGACAGAATGACCAAACTGAAATCTTCGTGTGGCAAAATCACGTATAATGAGTTATAGCCGTGCCACCAGCCGGCATGATAAATCATGCGTTTGCCGTTGGCAAGTCGCCAGATTCGCCAGCCAAAGCCATATTGTTTATAGAATTTTGATTTTTTATTTCCGGGCTGCCAGGCTTTTTCTAAAGTTTCTTTTTTGATTAATTTGTTGGACAAAAGGGCTTCGTTCCACAAGTACATATCATTCAGGCACGTCATTACACCTTTATCGCCAAAGACATTATCTAAATAGTTGTCGTGTTCTTTGCTTCCATAATATTTATGTCCAAAAGTGAGATTTTTATAGCTTTTCCTTTTTTCAGGCTGATAGACAAAGGTATGCGTCATTTTTACCGGCCGGAAAACAAATTTTTGCATATAATCGGGGAAATTCATGCCTGATACCTGCTCTACAATGGCTGCCAGTACGGCGTAATTTGTATTGCAATAATTGAACTTTCGGTTGGGTAAATAGTATTTATCCGGCTTATATTTAGCTAAATAACGCATCAGTTTTTTATTATTCAGCGGGAAGTAGTCTTTCAGCAAAGAATCGGGTGCATAATGATACTCGGGTAAGCCGGAACGGTGATGCAAAAGATTAGCAATGCTAACTCCCTTATAGGGAAAATCAGGATAAAATTTCTGTACACTATCGGAAAAATTAAGCAACCCTTTTTCGTATAACTGCATGATTGCCACGGCAGTAAATTGCTTAGAAACAGAAGCTAATTGAAATACAGAGTTTTGCACCAGAGCCTTTTTCTTGCGAATATCGGCATAACCATGTATTTTCCGAAAAATAATTTTATGCTTATGAATAACTATTATTCCACCATTGAAATGGTATTTCACTAATTTATGATAGTACTTACTAATTGGTGTACTCAGGCTGTCGAGGTGGATGTTTAAATCGACAATACTGTTTTGCTCCAGCGTTTTAGCGGTATTAAATCCACAGGACGGCACATAGAGCAGGAATAAGGAAAATATAAGAAAATGTAAGTAGTGGTGAATTATTAATTGTGAATGGTGAATTCTGTTTGTTGCTGAAGTATAATTCGTTCTCAAAATATAATATACAAATAAGTATGTCAGGGTACTTAACAGTTTATTTTTCATTTTTTCTATTGGGAAATATTGCTGATTAAGTCTTTTGTGTTGGAAATTCATTAATTATGGACACTTTATTAGGTTATAAGATTGTAATACATTGAAACATAGCGGTTATACATTGTTATTTAGTTATGATTTCTCAACTTTATAATTATTTATAACTTTAAATAATTGTAAAAACATGTTTTCAAATAACTAATAACTTACAATTAATAATTCACCTTTAAAGTACGTCTTCTTCTATTTTTAGGTTTTCGATAATAAATTCCTGCCGGATAGGAGTATTTTTGCCCATATAAAAACTCAGCATCTTGTCTATATTATCTTCCTTTTTCAGGATGACCGGATCTAAACGTATATTTTTCCCAATAAAATGCTTAAATTCATCGGGTGAGATTTCACCTAATCCTTTAAACCGGGTAATTTCAGGATTTTTACCTATTTTTTTAATTGCTGCTTCGCGTTCTTCGTCGGAGTAACAATAAAAGGTTTTTTGCTTATTCCGAACTCTGAAAAGGGGGGTCTGCAGGATGTATAAATGTTGATTTTTAACTAAATCGGGAAAAAATTTCAGGAAAAAAGTAAGCAACAAAAGCCGGATGTGCATTCCGTCCACATCGGCATCTGTGGCCACGACTACATTATTGTAACGCAAATTATCCAAGCCATCTTCTATATTCAGAGCGGCTTGCAAAAGGTTAAATTCTTCGTTTTCGTAAACCACTTTTTTTGTTAATCCATAGGTATTTAAAGGCTTACCCTTAAGGCTGAATACGGCCTGAGTATTTACATCGCGCGATTTAGTAATACTGCCACTGGCAGAATCTCCCTCAGTGATAAAAATAGTGCTTTCATCGGCGCGTTTGTCTTTTGAATTGTAATGTAACCGGCAATCTCTGAGTTTACGATTATGCAAACTCACTTTTTTAGCCCTTTCGCGTGCTATTTTCTTTATTCCACTAATCGCTTTGCGCTCTTTTTCTGAATCATGGATTTTTTGCAGTAATATATGGGCAGTATCGGGGTTTTTATGTAAATAATCGTTTAGATGCTTACCAATAAAATCTATAATAAAATTACGGATTGACACTCCATCGGGTGAGATATTTTTAGAACCTAATTTGGTTTTTGTCTGCGATTCAAAAATAGGTTCTTCTACTTTTATACTAATAGCCGACATGATAGATGAACGAATATCGGCCACCTCAAAATCTTTTTTATAAAAATCCCGAATTGTTTTAACAATTGCTTCGCGAAAAGCTAAAAGGTGTGTTCCGCCCTGCGAAGTGTGTTGTCCGTTTACAAATGTATAATATTCTTCGCCATAATGATTGCTATGCGTAAGGGCTACTTCGATGTCTTCTTCTTTTAAATGAACGATTGGATATAAACCCTCGCTACTCATATTTTCGTTGAGCAAATCGAGCAATCCATTGCGGGAATAAAAGGATTTGTCGTTAAATTTTATGGTTAAGCCGGAATTCAGATAAACATAATTGCGGAGCATCGTTTCAATATATTCATCCTTGTAGTTATAGATAGGGAAGAGTTCTGTATCCGGAATAAAATAAATTTCGGTACCGTTAGTCTGCTCTGTTACCGCTTCTGCTTCATTACGCACTACTGTCCCTCTGCAATATTCGATTTCTTTCATCATGCCTTCGCGATAGGAACGAATGATAAATTGGGACGAAAGCGCATTTACAGCTTTTATACCTACACCATTAAGGCCCACAGATTTTTTAAATACTTTAGAATCGTATTTGGCTCCGGTATTCATTTTAGAAGAGACATCTAAGACTTTTGTGAGTGGGATTCCACGCCCGTAATCTCGTATGCGCTCTCCCCCTTCTTGCACTTCTACCATTATTTTACGGCCGAAGCCCATCATAAATTCATCTATGGAATTGTCGAAAACTTCTTTAAACAGGATGTAAATTCCGTCATCAGGTGAGCTTCCATCTCCCAATTTGCCAATATACATTCCCGGACGATGTCTGATATGTTCTTTCCAGTCAAGTGTCTTTATTGTATCTTCTGAATATTTAGCTGTCATAAGGTTCTAAAATTTGGACAAAGATATTATTTAATTATGAATTACAAATTGTGAATTATGAATGACTTTTCAACTCTTAATTTAGCCAACCATTTCTTCGAGTTCGGCTTTGACTAAATGCTGATATTTACTATTGAGAGCAAAAATAGTGATTTGCAAAACTTGTTTGTCGCTATTTTTCTCCGAAATTTCTATTTTAGGCCACTTATTTAGCGCGGTATAGGGTGAGTTGATAATTATTTGCTCTATTTTTTTACTTAATTGCTGAATATCCGCTTTTGGTGATAATTTTAGCTCAAAAGAATAACCGGTACTAAGTTCCCTGTTTGCTTTTTTTATGCGTGTCTTATCTACTAATTCGGAATACGGAATTTGGAGTGTACTTCCACTTTGGCTTTCTAATTCAAGATACAAATAACCAATGTTAGTGATTTTACCATTAATTTTTTCAGTATCAATAAAATCATCAATATAAAATCCTGCTGAGGATCGAAAGACAAATCCTGCAATAAGATTTTTCAAGGCATAGCGCGAAATCCAGTATAGGGCAAAAATAAAAACGATAACTAATGCGCCAGCAAAAATATCGTTTCTAAAAATAAAAAAATCAACTGACCATGCGAGATAAACAATCCATGTAAGTATTTCAAAAAGAGGCAAATTGCGTTGAAGAAATTGCTTTCGTTTAATAGTTATACCGGCCGAAAGAGTATATTTTTGTGTGAAACGAAAAAAAACATAAATTAGTAGCCCTATCAGGGCGAAAATTAAAACAGGAAAACCAGCCGTATTCAAATTAAAATCCATTTTTATCAAATTAATTCTTTTTCAAATAATTTCACTTTAAGAAAAGGATAAATAGAAGGATTTAAACTATATATGTCTTTTGCTACTTTTAAAAGAATACCCGAACGCAAAAGGAAACTTAAATCAACGTGCAAATCGTCTTTGTTAGAGAACTGCTTTTCTAAGACTGCTAAGCTTATTTCCCGGTGTAAAAGAACAGAAATAATTATAGCCCAATTAGTATCAGAAATGAAATCCAGAACTTGCAAATTGGGACTTTGCGGTCGTTTAATTTGCACCAAATCCTTACTTACATCGGAAATTGAGGCTATCCAGAGCATAAAAGCATCGCCAATAACTCCCTGGGTTAGATTAAAAATTTGGCTAAAAAACTGTGCCTGTTCAAAACCAGCATATAATGTTGTTTTCTTAAATTCGAGTTTCATTCCTCCGGCTTTATGTCGTTTTAGAATGGCATCGCGTAGCATTTCGGCACTAAAAGGCTTTGTTTGAAACACATATAGATAACGAGTACTCAAATCTAAGGTTTTATCCATAAACTCAAAACTATGCGAATTTACACACAAAATAAATTTTAGCCGGTGTGCGTATTTATCCATCCATTCATGAATTTTTTGAATCAGGGTATATCCGGTTGCCGAACGCTCCCACCAGAGTTCCATATTATCAATAATAATTGTGGAATTTTGAGCTAAGGTAGCAAAAATGCGATCGGCTGATGCTTTAATACCCGTAATTTCCTGTAGCTTTTTAGTAAATATTTTCTCTGAAACAGAACCGCCGGCTGGTGCTTCTATTTTGTAAATTTCTGTGGACTCAAAGCTATTTTTAGCTATATATTGGGCCAAAAAGCTCTTGCCAGAATTATATTCGCCTATGATTAAAAATCCACCATAGTTTCCTTGGTTATAGAATTTAAGTGCTTTTTGTGCTTCTCTGATTTCTTGCGACCTTCCCACCCAAAAATCATTAAAAAAATTCTCTTTGCTCAGAAACAATTGTTTGTAATAAAACGGGATACTCGTCTCAAACTCTTCATTTATAGACATTAGTTCGCCCAAATGGAGTAGTTGGTTCACCTTGTTTTTATTCTGAATATTTACCGTATTTAATTTTTTGGCATAAAGAATGGCATTACTTCGCTGATAAATCGCTTTATTAAACAATGCCAAAGCTTTTTTCCGCCAGTCTTTGAAAAATAAGCGTACTCTTAAAAATCCTCTTTTTCCTACCTGCTCGCGTATGTATTGCCTGTAATTTTCGGCAATATTCAAAAATCGAAATAAGGAAAGTTTGTTTTGTGCATTGGTTTTTAACTGGGAGAACTGCGTTTCCAAATTTTCTTTATTTTCATTTAATAAAATAGTCGTATTTTCTAATTTAAGCTTCTGCTTGGCCAAAAAAGTAGTAAATTCTTCTTGATCTGTTCCACTTAAATTTTTAATACTAAAGGGGATTATTCGTAGCGTATCTCCTATTTCGTTTAATTGATTGACCAAACGAAACCCAAATTCTCTAAGAATAGTATTAATCTCTTCGACATATTCGTCTTCAATTATATAATTAACCAACTCGGATGATTTAATGGATAAAAAAGGAAGCGGAGAAAAAAGTAATTCGGTAAATTCGTTATATGTATTTGTTCCAATCAGTTCATCTTCTTTTGGGAAACGTTGTACTTCTTTTTTCAAGCGCCTCACAATGTTATCCAACTGATTATTAACGAATTCCTGTACTTCAAACTCTATCGCCGAATTGTCAAAGTGATTTAATTGCAATTTCTCAATCTCTGATAATTTTCCTTGCTCGCGAAGTTCATTTACCTGAACTAAAAAATTATCTTTTTCAATAATTTTAGGATTTATTATCTGTAATTGGATTTGCTGCTTGGTGTCAATTTCTATTTTGCTTAAAATATTTTTAATTCGTTCGAATAATAGGGTATAATTAATATTTTTGATTAACAAACGATTATCTCTAATCCAAAATTCAGGAATCTCTAAAATCCTTGTTTTTAGAAAATTTATGGTTCTTTTATCTTTGGACGAAAATTTATTTTTGATATTAATTCTACGATTAATAATATCTATGGACTTTTGAATACTATCGAGGCTTTCGTGCAAAGTAAAAGCCTTTATCCGGTAATTCAGCTCATTTATCGTTTGCGAAAAATGAGCTATCTTTTCAAAAAAATCATTTTTGATCTGCTGCAAGCTATCTAATCCATTTTTTTGAATATAAGTATCTAATCCTAAAATTTTATGATTAAACAGTTGGATTAATTGGCCGATTTCAATCCATAATTTCAGATAAATTTTGGCGGCAAAATACATTTCCTGCATAAAAGCGGTATAAAGTTCCGGTTCGTTATACTTCTTAATAAATCTTGCAAAATGAAAGCTATAATTATAGG
>CAYQXT010000150.1:0-8720 GCA_964421365.1 uncultured Bacteroidaceae bacterium | reverse complement strand
ACCATAACGACCACCTACAATTACAGGACGTTTTTCAAGGTCGTAGAAAATCTCTTTTACATCGAGATATAAGGGCTCTCCGTTAGCTCCAAGTTCTTTTGTACGGTCTAAAACAGAGATTTTTTCGACCGATTCTGGAAGAACTTTTAATAGATATTTGGCTGAGAATGGACGATATAAATGGACATTAATTAATCCTACTTTTTCGCCTTTAGCCATCAACATATCAACGGTTTCTTCAATAGTATCTGTAACGCTCCCCATGGCAAGAATAATGTGTTTTGCATCGGGAGCACCATAGTAGGTAAAAGGTTTATAATCTCTACCAGTCATTTTACTAATTTCGGCCATATAAGCAGCTACTTCATCATCAAGATGCTCATAATAAGGATTAACCGCTTCTTTGGCTTGAAAGAAAATATCGGGGTTCTGAGCAGTACCGCGAGTAACTGGATGCTCAGGATTTAAGGCGCGGTCACGATATGCCTGAAGGGCATCATAATCAAGCAAATCTTTGAAATCTTCGGTATCCAGAGCTTCTACCTTTTGAATTTCATGTGAGGTACGGAAACCATCAAAGAAGTGTAGGAAAGGAATTCTTGATCTAATGGCTGTTAAATGGGCTACGGCGGCTAAGTCCATAACTTGCTGTACACTACTACTTGCCAACATGGCGAAACCAGTTTGACGGGTAGCATAAATATCGGAATGATCGCCGAATATAGAAAGGGCATGAGCAGCAAGACTACGTGCACTTACATGAAAAACAACCGGAAGTAATTCGCCGGCAATTTTATACATATTAGGTATCATTAATAGTAATCCTTGTGAGGCTGTAAAGGTGGTAGTTAGCGCACCGGCTTGTGCCGAGCCGTGAACAGCTCCTGATGCACCGCCTTCAGACTGCATTTCTATAAGTTTCACCTGATCGCCAAAGATGTTTTTCCGTCCGTGGGCAGCCCACTCATCTACGTACTCAGCCATGTTTGAAGAAGGGGTAATAGGGTAAATTGCAGCTACTTCGCTAAAAATATAAGCGATATGGGCTGCTGCTCCATTCCCATCTAATGTTAAATACTTTTTATCTGCCATAATTACATTTAATTTAACTATTTTGATTTATTCTTTTAAGTCCTGAAAAAGCAAACACAAAATTAGAATTTTTTATTCAATATCAGATGTTTTACAGCAATTTGGAATTAATATGAATAATTCTGATTTTACTTTATAAAAATACAAAAAACTATTGACTACAAATAATATAGCGATAATTTACAACTTCTGAAAACGTTTGTATAACTACATGTTTTACATATTTTAATGTTCTATAAAATATATGCAAGCATTGTATTATTTTCAATATTTTAACAAAAAAACATATTTATAGCTTTTAAAAAAGCACATATACTTCTAACAATAAACATTTTAACACTTTTAATTAGCATGGTAATGTAAAAATGGCGAATAATAATAAATAATATGTTAAATATTAGAGAGGGGGTTTAAAGGCAACAAAATAAGAAGTTTTTTTGAATTTCCGAGTTAGAGAAGTTCTATAAAATAAAAATTCTGACAGGATTTGAAACCTTGCCAGAACTTATACTTTAGTCACTTTATAATTTCATAGAACTACTAATATCGTTGCCCATTTTCCATTCAGACTTTGTCATCTTCCGCCGAATTTCAGCTTTCTACGAATTTTTTCAGCTGTCCAGCTGTTCATAAACAACCATTCGTTCAAAGGAATAGTAAAACTGGTGCGTAGCATGAGATATTTTCCTTTCATAGAAGTATAGGTATATATATCATTTAAGTCCTGATAACCGGTATTAAAAAAAGACTTGGGGGTGTAATCTAATTGTAGTCTAAAAGTAAGGTAATTAACACCGATAAAAAATGTATTGCTACTTTTACTAATTTCGGCCGTACTCCCCCAGCGCGTGGAAGTCTGAGTTGCCCATGAAGGGGTTTCTACTTCTTTCAAAAAAAGGTGATAGTTGTATTGGATACCGGCAAAAAGATACTTCTGTTTTTTAAATATTTTCTTTCCAAATTTAACATATACAGGTATAGCCAATGAGTAAGCGTAGAATTGTTGGGTCATTTCATAGTTTGGATTTAAAGTAACATAATGGTATTTGAATGTATTGACCGTATATTTTGCACCAACGACAATACCTCCATTATCCGACTTCATATCATAATGAAAATCCAGCCCAATATAATAACCAGTGGAATAGGGGAAATAATTATTGGGATTTTTGTCCGTTTTAGTATATAACTGATATTCTCCATCCGGAGTATTCAAGAAAGTATTACTTATGGAGTCCCTTTTTGACCCCACAAAATTATGTATTAAACCTGCATCAAAGGCAAAATAGGTATATTCCCACTGAGCATTCGCTGTTAGTGTTAGGATTAATAAACTAAAAAGTATGAATATTTTTCTCATTATCTTTTATTTTTCCAGCCAAGGGCTTTGTTCACCTCAAAATTAAGGTAAAAATTCATATAAATAGTTAACAAACTTTGTTCCGTTATAACCAGCCACCACAAAACCTTTCATTGTAGGGAAAGATTCCTGCTTGCGTTGATAAAGTAAACTAAATGCCGAAGCATTAGCAATTATCCCTTTGGGATAGCTTGCTCGCTGATACCATTGATTTTCTTCGGGAATAAACATCCAGCAATCTTCGAGGTAGCTTGAGTCGGCGGCAATTCCGCCTCCGATATATAATTCACCATGCTGCTGAAAATTATTGTCTGCATAATCCTTCCATATTCCAAAAGCAAAAGCGCCATAACGAGCCTGGGCGAAATCGGGTAATGATGATTGAGTACGCCACCTGTCTCCAGAAGGTGAATATACATATAAATCATTGAGTACTTTCCCATCTTTATCTATTCCCAATCCGACATAAGCATTATCACCAATCACAACAGCCACAGCCTCTTTACGTCCTATACCAATAGAATTAACAGGAGTCCAGAAATTTCTTCCGGCTTCAAAATCCGAAGGATTAAATTTATAAAAATCGCCATCAACTGCACCCACATCTCCTGTTCCCACATAGCCATAATCTCCTATGGCAAAAGCAACGGCTTTGGTTCGTTTTCCTCCAGAAAATGGATTAGATATATCGTTCACTACCGACCATTTATTTTTCGATTGGTCATATACATAAAAATCATCTAATTTTCCGTTAATATTCTGACCTAAACCAGCATAGGCTTTTCCCCCAATCGCAAAAGCCACTCCATAGCCTCTTTTACCCGGAATCGAAGCACGTTGTGTCCAACTGGCGACATCCGGATCATAATACCACATATCCTGAGCATAAGCTAAACCAATATCTCCTGCACAAAAATATCCTAAATTATCTATTGTAAAGCTCATAGCTCCCTTTCTTGAAATCGCCAGTACTGATTGTCTGGCTATCCATTCGTTTTTTGCACTGATAGTGGCAATTTCTATTTCGTTAGGATTATACCCAATTTTTTCTTTCCCTTCCGAAGTTTTGACTTTCACGTAAGAACGAATATAATATACGGTAAGCATTTTTAAATTGCTTATAATATCGGTATATTGTTTTATGTCAGAACTCATTGATACAACTGCAGAATCTCCCTGTCCGTATTCGGGCTCAGGCTGGGTGGAGTAAACATGCCCGTATTCGAGTATTTCCACAGAGGTATCAGCATAAGAAACGGAACCAAACATAGTAATTTGATAAGCCTGCGTATCAACAGGAAAGTCGTTGAAAACGGCTACTCTTAAAGATGCTCCCGTACTGGTAACTAAATACTTACCAGAGACATAAGGGCGTGTGCCTGCAAATAAAAACGGGTCATCAGTATGTTTACAAGAAACAAAAAGGATGGACAGAAATATGACCGGAATTATTATTTTTAAATACTTCATTTTTTTCAATTTAAGTTCTCACATTTTATGAGACAAATTTTTGATCTCTGTTTATCCAACGAAAATGCACTCTAAAAATTTTATTTAAAATCGCTCTTATGTATTTTTTGACAAAGAATATACCAAAACGACTAAAATCACAAAATGAAATTTTCAGCTATCGAAAATAAATTCATTTTTACTCTCTAAAATATGCCGGAAATATAAATATATAGCCCTATATATAAAAATTCTATAATTTATTTTTTTATTTTAATAAGCAAATGTTACAAACAAGTTTATTACACTTAATTCTGATCCTTACCTAGCTAAAGCATTTAAATATCCCACCCGGGGAAGAATAATCCCCCCTTCACAGCGACAAATAAGTTTCCAGCATAATCAAGCAAATATTTATTTATCAAATCATTGACCATATTCAATTAAAAATAGTATTTTTACTTTAATATAGAATTTAATAGTTAAATATAGTGAATTTTGAGATTAAATATATATTTTCGTGGCAAATAATATTAGGTAAAGTCAAAATAAAAAATAATGAAAATTATATATTTACTTATAGTACTAATTCTATCTAGCGGCTTAGAATCCTGCCAAGATAAGAGTAAGAGTAGTAAAATAAATTTCACCACTTCAGAACTAAATCAAGAGAGCATATTATTTACTCTTTTTAAATTTCATAAAAACAAAATGCTCCAACATTTTTTCGAAGAAGGAAAACCAGAAAATAATGAGGAAACCTTATTTGAGTTTCATCAATATTTAAAATTAAAAAATAATTTACAACTTTTTTTTCTAACTACTTATAGTCAGGAATTAAGTATTCAAAAAATATTTGAATTAGAAAAAGCTGATGATTTCAGCTTGCAAATGTTTGCTATTCGGCTAAATTATATCACTCCACCAAAAAATTCTAAGTTACAGCATCTAATCATTTTAAATAAAAGAATGTCGAATCAGATAAGTAAGAGACGTGAAGCTATATTATTAAATTTAACACGTTTAAGATGACTTACCAACATCCAGAAATAGGTAAAATTAATTTCATTACCAGAAATAACCAGAAACGTGTATTGGTTAAATACAAGCCATTTAGTGGGGTTGAATGTTCAATTCCCAGAACAGTTTCACCCCAGACAGCATTAAAATATATAGAAAAAAATAAAGAGTGGATTCAATCTCAGAGAATAAAATATGAGCATCTTTTTCAACATAAACTAGCAACATTCGAGATAAATTTAATTTATAACCAAATTAAATGCGAGTTTGGAAAAGGTAAATTTAAAGTAAATTATAAGGCAGATAAATCACTATTTTTAATTGATATAAAACCTTTTAGCCCAGTTGAAGAGCCTCATAAATATGAGTGGTTGGTACGAATGCTCAATGAAATAATAAAAAAAGAAGCCCAGCTTTATTTACCCCAACGCCTGAATGCACTGGCTAAGAAGCACGATTTCAGTTATAATCAGGTAAGAACAAAAAACATTTCCAGTCGTTGGGGAAGTTGCTCTTATGTGAATAATATTAACCTAAATGCCCATTTAGTACGATTACCGAAACATTTAAGAGATTATGTTCTTTTACATGAATTAACGCATACTATACATAAAAACCATGGTTCTATTTTTTGGGAAAAACTAGATAAAGTACTGGATGGTAAAGCAAAAACCTTTGACAAAGAATTAAATTCTTATCGCACAAATATATTTTTATAGTAAAAATTTCCTAAATGAATGTTTTCTCTAAAATAAATTAAAATTTTAAAGTGATTATCCGTATATTTGCTTATTGATTTATTTAAACTATGAAAAAACTAATTAGCTTAATATTCGGACTTCTTATAATCCACTCGCTATTTGCCCAGAAAGCAGTAATCGACAGCTTTAAACAAGTTATAAAAAACAGCTCAGACAGCGCCAAAAGTGAACTCTTATTTAAAATGGCTCTGAATTTTAATAGCCGTGATAGCGGAATGCTATATATAAAAAGAGCTTTAGCAATGGCTAAAAAATTCAAAAAAGTTGAAGTTGCAATAAAATGCTATGGGACACTTACGGATGATTACTACAACAGACGAAAATTAGATTCAGCAATTGCTACTATTTACGAAGAGATAGCCTTCATACAACAAGCCGACTCTATGAAGACTCAAGGTCATTTAGGAGAAATATATAATAAATTAGGGGTAAACTACCAGTTTTTGGGTAAATATAATAAGTCAGCAGAAAGCTATACCAATGCCTTAAAAATATTTGAAGAGAATAAAGACTTTGACGGTCTTGCCTCTACCGAGTTAAATCTGGGAAATATTTACTATTACTACCTTAATAATGACAAGTATACAACAGCACTAAAATATTACCGAAGTGCCGAGAAATATGCAATCAAGGCACAAAACGGAGAAGCTTTTGTACGGACTAAAATAAATATAGCTCAGGTATATAAAGAAAAAAGCAAAGTCGATAGCGCTATAATATTAACGAATCAGGTTCTTAGTTTTGTAACTAAAAATTACAAATCCTTAAACACACCCAATTTTCTTTATTTTCAGGCATATTTGAATTTAGGGAGTTTATATACCACTAAAAATCAATTTAAAAAAGCAGAACATGCCTTACTCACAATAATAAATAAATACCCCGAAATAATGAATATATCTTCTTATAAAGCAGATGTTTATGGAACATTAGGTCCTTTATATCAAAAATGGGGGAAAACAAGATTTGCCATCAGTTATTACGAGAAGTCTATTGCGCTTTATACCCAACTTGGTTACAGGCAAGAGTTATCAGAAACCTATAAATATTTATCCAAATTATATTCACAACAGGGAAACTATAAACTATCCCTTAAAAATTTCCAATCTTACTCTGATTTAAAAGACAGTCTTTTTAACGCTGAAATAACCAAGCAGATAACAGAAATGCAGGCAAAGTACCAGAGCGAGAAAAAAGAGAAAGAAATTGAGTTATTAACTAAAGAGCAGGAGAAGCAAAAATTAGTTAATCAATCAATTATGGCAGTTTCCGTTCTAATTGTGATTGTCGGCTTTCTTGTTTTCCGCTCTTATTTGCAGAAAAAGAAAGCAAATGCCATCTTACAACAACAAAATGATGAGATTAGCAAACAAAAAGAACAAATAGAAGAACAGTCAGAAGAAATAAAAGATAGTATCAAATATGCCAGTCGTATCCAACGAGCTGTGCTGCCACCTGTTGATTTGTACGAAAAATTATTCTCTGATTATTTCATATTATTCCGCCCGCGTGACATTGTAAGTGGCGATTTCTACTGGATGGCCGAAAAAAATGAAATGCAGTATATTGTCGCAGCAGACTGTACAGGACATGGCGTTCCTGGAGCTTTTATGAGTATGCTCGGTATCTCATTTCTGAACGAAATAATTAATAAAGAATCAATTGATAATGCAGCCGATATTCTGAATGATTTGAGAGAACATATAATACATGCACTTCGTCAGACAGGCAAAGCCAATGAAGCCAAAGATGGAATGGATATTGCAATAAGTGTCATTGATAAAAAGAATATGAAAATCCAGTTTGCTGGTGCTTATAATCCTCTTTATTTGATTAGAGATGGTGAATTAAAACAATTTAAAGCAGATAAAATGCCCATAGGAATATATTTCCGCGAAAACAAACCGTTTACAAATACAATTATTGATATTCAGCCCAATGATAATATATACATGTTTTCAGATGGTTTTGTTGATCAGTTTGGCGGTGCCAAAGGACGTAAATTTATGTCGAAACGCTTTAAAGAACTTCTATTAAGCATAGCCGATGAACCCCTGAAAAAACAAGGAAATATTCTGGATGTAAAACTGGATATGTGGCGCGAAGAACGTCCCCAAATAGATGATGTACTGGTTCTTGGAATCAAAATTTGAACCTAATGAACTGGATTATTCCCTTACTCTCTACCAACATACTATTAATAGGTATAATAGTACTATTTTATATAAAATTTAAAGCCGAAATTCTCAAAAAAACAAATCAAAAATGTTTTTTTAAACGAATTATTGTTGATACACGACTCCAGCAGGTCGATTCGGACACTCAAAAGGATAATAAGTCCGGCATTTTAGAAAAAATAGATAAAGAGCATTCCAACAAACTAAAAAAAATTGTATCAGAAGAAGTTGACTATTGGAATAACTTTACCACAGATTGGTATTTAACACACCCGATTAATTCATTAATCGAAATTCAAAAAATTAGAAATTCAAAAAATTACGAACTAAGAATTTTGAATCTCGAAAAATTTGATATTGCTAATCACTTAAAATCACTTCAAACGGCTGTAGACCAAAATGCAGCTACTATTATGATAACCGACACGCAAGGCAAAATCAAGTATATAAATAAAAAATTCACAGAGCTTACTCAATACTCACAAGAAGAAGCGATTGGCAAAACCCCTCGGATACAAAAATCTGACTATCAATCTAAAGAATTTTATCAAGATTTGTGGAAAAATATTAGTAGTGGAAAAATTTGGAAAGGCGAATTCCATAACAAGAAAAAAGACGGCACTTTCTATTGGGAAAGAGCGTTGATTACTCCAATTTTATCTTCCAAGGGAGAAATAAACTCCTATATTGCAATAAAAGAGGATATAACGGATTCTAAAGTCCATAAAAAAGAAATTGATAATTATATTAATGAATTAGAGAACCTTAATACCACAAAAGATAAACTTTTCGCCATAATCGCCCATGACTTAAAAAATCCGTTTTCGGTTATGCAAGGCATAATCGAACTCTTGGATATCA
>CAYQXT010000149.1:0-8724 GCA_964421365.1 uncultured Bacteroidaceae bacterium | reverse complement strand
ACTGCTTATGCCGCTCGTACCATTATTGAGGCTGAAAAAAATAACTGGACGGACAAAGATTGGATTACCTCAAAGGCTTTCTCGCCTGGATTCTTGTACAAGCAAATTAAGCAAAGCAGTGATTATAATTGTCAGTATGGTTCGTATATTGATCAGGCGCTTAATGTGGTAAAATCAAAGGGATTACCTTATTATTCTACTGCTAATAGTTTGTGTTATAGTTCTCTGGAGAGTTCGTGGTTTATAGAGGCTCAGAATTTCAGAATTCAGGATTTTGCCAAATTATTTGATTTGAAAGACTACAATCAGTATAAAATTCAGCGGGTGAAGAAAAGTTTATCCGAAGGTAATCCGGTAGTTTTTGGTATGTTGCTGACGAAATCCTTTTATAAAGCAGTAGATTTGTGGCAGCCAACAGAATCACCTAAAAATAATGTAGGTGGCCATGCTATGGCAGTTATCGCTTATGATGACAATAAATATGGCGGTGCATTTGAAATACAGAATAGTTGGGGCACGGATTGGGGAAATAAAGGCTATACATGGATACGCTATTCCACTTTTACAGACTATGTAAAATATGCTTACGAAATGGTTAACCTTGGCGGAAATATTCAAGTAAAAAATTTTCAGGGAAGTATTGAATATATTCTTTCTGACGGAACAGTGATGAAAGCCAGTAAGAAAAACAGTATTTACCAGATGCAACAGGCTTATTCCTCGGGTACAAAATTCCGAATTTATATTTCCAATCGTCAGCCGGCATTTGTATATGCTCTGGGGAGCGATGCCACGCAAGCTGTATTTAAACTTTTTCCTTACAACGAAAGTATTAGTGCTGCTCTGAATTACTCGGCCAACGAAGTGCCTATTCCCGATGAGAGTCATTTTATCCAAATGGATAATACGTTGGGAAATGACTATTTATGCGTTATCTTTTCTAAAAATGAATTAAATATTAATCAGATTATTAGGAAAATAGAAAAATCCACCGGCAGTTTTTCGGATAAAGTACGAAGTGTGTTAAATTCTGATTTAATCGAGTCCTCTGATATTAATTATCAGCAAAATTCCATTTCCTTTAGTGCAAAGTCGGCTAATGGAAGCATTGCTATTTTAATGGTGAAAATTAATCATATCCCTTAAATTTATTTGCCTACTTTTATTTTTAAAAGATATTGAAAAGAGTGTTAATACTTTTATCCATCAATGATATTATATTGCTTATTGTCTTAGATTTAGGACTTTGTAATCCAGCATTATTTTATCAATTTTCAAATGTTTTAATCTGATCTTTTAATATTTTATTTGTTTTCATATTGGGGCGAATATCACACCAAGTTTCTTGTAGTATTTGATTTATCTGCCGGCAGGGCATCAAGTGTTGTGCCATAGATTGTTGAATTCTATAGGTTGCATTGTTTAATAATTGCCTGTAATATTTTTTTCTTTTATCTATGAGTTCTGTATAAAAAGGTGAATTTGCATTAAAATCGGTCGGATGACTTCATTAATCAATTGTAAATGAAACGTCTATTTTTACAGTTTTAATAAATTTATCCGTCCGATCGGTTTTTAGACCGAACTCATCTATTGTAAACAAAGATGCTAAAATAATTTAATTTTATAATCTCTGATTCATAGAATGCGTTCCATTTTATTAACCCCACTTAATAAAACCATAAAATTCTATTCGTAGAAATAAGAATTTATACTCGGTACTTCCCCGCCAAATACAATATTTCCCGTTTTTAACTGTTTTCATATATGAATAAAAATAAGAATAAATGCGGAAATTATTATTTTTTCTATCTATATTATTCGTACTACAAGCCTGTGTTAAAGAAGAGTTTAATCCAAATCTTGTAAGTACACAAGTTGAATTACAGCCGGCAGTGGCTGTTCCTATTGGCTATTTGGATATGACGCTAGACAAATATTTGGCAGATAGTTTAAAACCGGAACAACTAAAACAAGATTCTTCCGGTTTTTTCACCTTACTTTATCAGCAAAATGTTTTTTCGCTTCGTGCCGATGAATTGCTGAGTTTCAATAATCCTATTTCTCAGTCGAATGTCTTTTCTAATACCAGTGGTGTAGATATTGATTTGAGTCTGCTTCCTCAGGATATAGTTTATATCGATACCCTTAAAGTAAACCTGATTTTTGATAGTGGCGATGGTGCTCGCATAGATTCGCTTATTTTACAAAGTGCATTAATTGATTTTCAGGTAAAATCATCTCAAAATATAAATGGTGAACTGCAAATTAGTATTCCACAATTGACAAAAAATGGAGTTATTTACAGCAAAACAACCCAAATTAATGGATTTAATACAAGCTCTCAATTAGCAGATTATAAACTTAGTCCTACATTCTCAAATGATTCAAACAAAGTAGATTTAATTATTAAGGCTACCATAAAAAAATCTCCTGCAGTAATTGCAGACGGAGCAGAAATAGTGAATTATACTTTTACGCTTAGTAAACTGGACTATTCAGTAGTGTATGGTTACCTTGGGCAACAAGTGGTAAATCTTGCCGAACAGACCTTTAATTTGCCTTTTTTTGAGAAAATTATGGATGGAAATTTCCATTTTGAAAATCCCAAATTAAAATTATTCTTTGAAAATAGTTTCGGTTTTCCGCTTAGCCTCGCCTTTACCAAATTTGAGGCCACCACCAAAAATAGTGGAAGCCTGCAAGTTTTGGGCAGCTCTTTCCCTTTGCCGGCCAATCCATATACCATCGCCTATCCTAATTTGCAACAAGTTGGGCAAAATACTAAGGACAGTTTAATTTTAAGCCCTGATAATACCAATCTATTTGCTGTTTTAGAGGCCTCGCCCAAACAAATTGATTTTGCGGCCACCGCAACAGCCAACCTGAATACCTCCGCCTACAATTTCATTCTCGATTCTTCCAAACTTAATTTTGATGTACAAATCGAGCTTCCAATGTATGGAAATGCTTCATTCCTAGTGGTTCAGGATACCCTTGATTTTCAATTGACTGATTTTTACAATCCACAAACTCAATTAATAAAAAAAATGAGCTTTACCTTAGACTTTGTCAATTCCTTTCCTGTCTCAGTCGATGCCCAGATTTATTTTTTTGATGCCAATCATAATTTATTGGATTCTATGTTTTCCGAGCCTTTTGCGCTTCCGGGAGGGGTGGATATTGATGGTGATGGAAAAACAGACCCGACCAAGAGCGAGACCATTATTGTGGCTATTGATAAAGATAAGTTAAGTCGGATAGAAAATACGCATTATTTGCTAAACAAAGGACGGATACATACCACTAATTCAGATACTAATCCGCCTGAAAATGTTAAGTTTTACAGCAATTATGCGCTGCATGCCGATTTGGGTGCTATATTTGAACTCGAAGAATTTAAAAATTGACTATCGCTTAGGCCTACAAGCAAGAAATAAACATGAAAAAGATAAAACTCTATATAAGCATTTTTTTAAGTCTCTATACCACACAACTTATAGCCCAAGACAATGTTTTATATCAATTTAACGAGCAAGCTCAAAGTATTAAGCTAAATCCGGCAAACCAGCCTAAATGTAGATTATTTATAGGTATTCCTGTTTTGAGTAATTTGAGAATTTCTTATGATAATAGTGCCTTTTCGTATAAGGATTTATTCATCCATTCAGGCGATTCGCTGCAATTTAATTTGGCTGCTTTTCAGCAAAAATCAGCTTCAGCGAATCATATTCGCCTCGGGCTAGCTACCGATATTTTGAGTATTGCTTATGCCTATAAAGATATATATTTTATGTTTAATATTGACCATCAAACAACGGCTAATATTAGTTTCCCAGGTAGTCTCTTTGATCTGACAAAAGGAAACTGGAATGTACAAACCCAAACTCCGATTAATTATAATTTTAATTCATTGGGAGTATATGTACAGAGTTACAATAATTTCTCTTTGAGTATTTCAAAACCGTTTAATAAAAATCTGCGTCTTGGCGTACGGCTATCCTATTTAAAAGGACTCACTAATTTAAGTACTTTCAGCCGTCATTTAGGTTTGGAAACTTCTTCGTTCCCAATAGCTCTAACCGTTCTGGTGAATTCTCAGATTAATTCTGCAGGTTTTATTAAGGTGGGATTACCAGCACAAGTGGGGCAGAGTCCCAGCTTTGGTATTGAAGCTGGAGCTATTTCTGTGAAAAGCCTTATTTTCCCTCCAAACACTGGTTTTTCGGTTGATTTTGGTCTGATTTATCATTATACGGAGGTCTTGACTATAAGTTCTTCCCTTCGCGATTTGGGGTATATAAAATGGAAAACCAATGCGACAAATGTCAATGTAGAAGGTTCTTATGCTTTTAAAGGAGTGGATTTGGATAGCTATTTATCTGGAAATTCGGCCAATGGAAATATAGTTCAGACTTTGAAAGACAGCATATTAAATTCATTTACCTATACACCAGGTAATACGAGTTACTCTGATGCTTTGCCTATGCAATTTATGTTTGCGGCTAATTACGAAATTTCGGAAAAAACCAGCCTAAATGCGCTTGTTCACAGTATTATTTACGACCAAGTGATTGAAGCATCTGTAACTGCCGGAATAATTTACCAATTGGGCAAGGCATTCAAAACAAATCTGAGTCTTTCCTACCTGAACAATACAGTAAATGTGGGTGGTGGTTTTGTTTGGGGTAAAAAGCATTTACACTTTTTTTTGATAACAGAGAATATCCCATTACGATTTGCGCGGATAACGGGAACGCCCATTTTTATCCCTTATTCTGCACGAACAATAAACCTTCAAACGGGTTTGAGTCTGAGCTTTGGATGCGATAGAAAATCTAAAAAAGGGAGAGTACTGGATAATATGAGCTGCCCTGCTTATCCACGGCATAGAAACATAAAGAAAAGGCATAAGAAAATTTTTCGCAGATAAATAATTTTATCAGTAGTAATTTATTATTATTATTGTAGTTAAGCAAAGTAACCAAGTGAAGAATGAAGTTTTTTAATCATCAACAGGGAGAATAGAATTGCTTTCCTCATCAAATTTAAGTCCCTTTTCTGCCAGAGATTTTATAAATTTATCTAGCGTTAGGTGGCCTGTACGCCAGAAAAACAACTCTTTCTCCAGAAGTACAACTTGATTTTTAAGATCTTCTCTCTCTTTGTTCGTTTTGTTGTTTGGTTTTGCAATAGCATCTTTTTGCTTTTTTTCAGTTGTTTGCTCTCTTTTTTTTAAGGTGTTTTGCAACAGAGCATCTAAACCCGATTTGAATTCTTTTTTACTCATTTTCGCTATCTTTATCTATTATTTCAAGGCATAAACTCAAATAATCCTGAGCACCGTAACATTTAGGGTCGTATCTGAATATATCCACTTTTTTGGTTGGTGCTTCGGCTAAAGCAACATTATCCCTGATTTTAGTCTGAAAAACCTTGTCACCAAAAAAATCCTGAATGGTAGAAGCAACATGCCGATTTAAAACTTTACGGTTATCAAATTGGGTAACAAAAACGCCGCCTATTTCAAGCTTTTTATTTAGACGCTTTTTTATTTTTGCTATTACTTCTGTTATTTTTGTCAAGCCCTTCATCGCCAAATATTCAGCCTGTAAAGGAATATAAACTTCGTCAGAGGCAACTAAAGCATTAACTGTGAGTAGTCCCAGTGAAGGCGGACAATCAACGATAATATAATCATATTTATCCACCAAAGGTTCTAATAATTCTTTTAGTAGATATTCTCGTCCAGGTTCGGTACTTAATTCAATTTCAGCACCGGATAAATCTAAAGAAGATGGAATCAAATCTAAATCTGTTTTTAGATTTATCGGTGTTAGGGGAATATCTCCCCTTAGGGACTCATAAACCGATTCCTCTGAAGATTCGATTCCAAAACTCTGTGAAAGATTGGCTTGCGGATCCATATCTATGAGCAATACTTTTTTCTCAAGATAGCTCAATCCTGCACCAACATTAACCGTTGAAGTTGTTTTTCCCACTCCGCCTTTATGATTACTAAATGTAAGAACTATTGCCATTTTGTCAAACTTTTGGGTAAATTTAATATATTTATTTGAAATTTAAAGAAAAAAAATGATATATTTGGCCATGCAAAATTTCTAGTTTATTGTTTTTATTTCTTATAGTTAGTAGGATAACAATAATAAGCACTACTATATAAATTATGAGTTCGCTCTAAAAACCGGTCGGACGGATAGATTTATTAAAATTGTAAAAATAAACAGCTCACTTACAATTGATTAATGAAGCCGTCCGACCGATTTTGATGCGAATTCACCTTTTTATGCCGGACTCAATTATTATTCATAATATTTGAAATTGTTTGTCGTCTTTTGGTTTTGAATAGAGTTCTAGACCCGACAGCCTCGTAAACTTACTTATAAAAATTAAATTAGATGAATAGACTTGAACGTGAAAAATTTACGATAGAGAAGATGATGGGTATATATTGTTTTGCACATCACGAAACAGTAAATAACCATTTGTGTGAGGAGTGCTCAAATTTGTTAGATTATGCCTTTAAGCGGATTAAAATGTGTCCTTATGGATCGGACAAACCCGCCTGTCAATCTTGCCCTATTCATTGTTATAAAAAAGATAAACGAGCAGAAATGAAAAAGATTATGCGTTTTGCGGGTCCCCGAATGCTCTATAAATTTCCTGTTTTGGCTCTCCTGCATGTCTATGATAAATATGTATTCCGTAGAAATATACAAAAAAAAGAGTGATGAATTATTCATCACTCTTTTTTTGTATATTTCTACGGAATTTGTTATTGTTTCAGGCTTTCGCTTTTTTGCGGCCTTTAATTTTTTCTGCTGTTTTTTGTACTTTTTTAGCAGTATCATATACCAGAGGTGTAGCTATAAATAAGGAGGAGTAGGTACCAACAACAATTCCTAATAGTAAAGCAAAAATAAATCCACGAATTACTTCTCCACCAAAAATAAAGATTACCAATAGAACCACAAAGGTGGTTAAAGAGGTATTAAATGTCCGGCTTAATGTACTGTTCAGGGCATCGTTCATTGTTAGGAGTTTATCTCGTTTTGGATGGAGAATATTATATTCTCGAATACGGTCGAAAACAACCACCGTGTCATTCACCGAATATCCCACCACCGTCAGTATCGCAGCAATAAAGGCCTGGTCAATCTCCAGAGAGAAAGGTAAAATTCCATTGAAAATAGAGAAAACTCCCAGTATTATTAATACATCGTGTCCCAGAGCAGCAATAGCGCCCAAGCCAAATTGCCAAGTACTAAATCGGATAAATATATACAGGAACATGAAAAGTAGTGCAATCGTAATAGCTTCTACTGCCTGAACCTTGATGTCATCGGCTATGGTTGGGCCAACTTTCTGCGAACTCATTCGATAATTTTTAAGAAACTCTTCTTCGGTAACTTTATCTCCTAGAATAGGTTTTAAACCATCGTAGAGTGCTTTTTCGACTTTTGCATCTATTTCGGGGCCATCCTTGTCGATTAAATAGTCGGTAGTAATTTTTATTTGATCGCTTTCGCCATAAGTTTTAACTTCTGGTGCATCACCAAATGTTACAGCCAATTTTTTGGCTATATCTACCGTTTTTACGGCTTCGTGAAAGCGTACCACGTAGGTTCTACCTCCTCTAAAATCTACACCAAAATTTAATCCTTTAAAAATTAAAGAAACTAAACCCAATACAATAACCGTGGAAGAGATGATATAAAATAATTTTCTTTTGCCTAGAAAATCAATTTTTGTGTTTTTAAAAGCTCCTTCTGTCCATTTGGTTGCGAAACTAATCTCTTTCTTTTTGTCGAGCCATCTTTCAAAAATCAAACGGGTAACAAATATGGCTGTAAATAGAGAACTGAAAATACCAATAACCAAGGTAGTAGCAAAACCTTTGATTGGACCTGTTCCGAAGAAATAAAGGATGATACCGGTCATTAATGTCGTTACGTTGGCATCAATAATCGCCGAAAGGGCGTTTTTATAACCGTCTTTGATAGCCAATTTTAGACCTTTTCCGGCAGCTATTTCCTCACGAATACGCTCGTAAATGAGTACGTTGGCGTCTACCGACATACCAATTGTCAGGACAATACCTGCAATACCGGGTAAGGTAAGTACTGCACCCAAAGAGGCCAAAACACCAATAATAAATAGTAGGTTGGCAAGAAGTGCTGCATTTGCCGCAAAGCCCGCTTTTTTATAGTAGAATAACATATAAGCAAGAACTAGTAGAAAGGCAAAGGCAAAAGACATCATTCCTTCGTGAATAGCTTCTTTACCCAAAGAAGGCCCTACTATCTCTTCTTCTATAATCCTAGCTGGAGCAGGCAATTTACCTGATTTTAGAATATTGGCTAAATCTTTTGCTTCTGCAATAGTGAAATTTCCTGTAATGGACGAACGTCCTCCTTTAATTTCGTTTTGAACTACCGGGTAGGAATATACATAACCATCCAATACTATGGCAACCTGTTTCCCTATATTATCTTTTGTTAAACGTGCCCAAGCCTTAGAGCCGGTAGCGTTCATACTCATACTTACTTCGGCAGTGGCTTTATTATTTCCAAATTCAGCCCGTGCGTTCGTAATAACATCGCCACTAAGAGCAGGTTTTCCATCTCTTCCGCTGGTTTTTATGGCCACTAAACGGTGATAAACACCAGCACCTTTATCATCTATCGCTTTATATTCCCATTT
>CAYQXT010000148.1:0-8759 GCA_964421365.1 uncultured Bacteroidaceae bacterium | reverse complement strand
CCAGAATACATAGTAAGTGTCTGCTCTTCGGTCATTTCTGCTAAAAATTTCATAGTAAGTAAATACTGTGCCCAATTTTGAAAAACTGCACCATTACCGCCATAAGTAATCAATTCGTGCGGATGCTGCGCCACCTTTGGGTCTAAATTATTCTGAATCATCAGCATAATAGCAGCCGCCTGTTTCGATTTAGCCGGATATTGCTCAATAGGACGGGCATACATCTCATAATCAGGACGAAAACGATACATATAAATACGCCCGTAGTCATTTAATTCCTGTGCAAATTCGGCTGCCAAAATGCGGTGGAATTTTTTAGGAAAATAGCGCAAAGCATTACGCATAGCCAATTCCTTTTCCTCTGTTGTAAGTATATCTTTTCGTTTCGGCGTATGACTTTGCTTAGTATCATAAGCTTTAGCCTCGGGTAATTCTGCCGGAATTCCCTGTAAAATTGCATTCTGAAAGTCTTTTATATCCATAGTTTCATAAATTATAATTATTTTTGCTTGTAAAATTACAGATTTTAATCAAAAAACATAAAAAATATGAAAAAAACAGGACTTTTACTTTTAAGCATGGTGCTATTATTGGCTTTTGCGTGCAAAATGCCCAAACAGCCCACAGCATCGCAAGAATCAGAAAATAAAAACGAAATGAAACAGAAAGTTGAACAATACAAAAGCTTTAAACTAACGGCTGATATGAGTCAATTATCAGCCAATCAGAAAAAAATGCTTAGCTACCTTCTCGATGTAGCCAAAATAATGGATCATATTTTCTGGAAAGAAGCTTATGGTGAAAAAGACTCATTAATGTCCAAAATAAAAGATGTTTATACGTACCAATATGCCGAAATAAATTATGGTTCATGGGACAGATTAGACAACAACAAGCCTTTTGTAAGAGGAATAGGCAAAAAACCGGCAGGAGCCAATTTTTATCCTACCGACATGACCAAAGACGAGTTTGAACAATTTGATAATCCAGAAAAAGAAGGTCAATATAATGTTTTGCGCCGCGATTCTACCGGAAAATTAATCGTTATTCCCTATCATGAGTTTTTTAAGTCTGAAATAACAAAAGCAGCCGATTTACTCGATTCAGCTGCCCTTTTGGCCGAAGATGCTGGTTTTAAGAATTACTTACAACTGCGTGCAAAAGCCTTTCGCACAGACGATTATTTGGCTTCCGACCTAGCATGGATGGATATGAAAACCAACAAGATAGACTTTGTGGTGGGACCAATAGAAAACTACGAAGATGCTTTATATGGTTTCAAAAGTGCGCACGAAGCTTTTATCTTAATCAAAGACATGAGCTGGAGCAAGCGTTTGGCCAAATATGCCAAATTATTGCCCGATTTACAGAAAATTCTGCCCGTAGAGGCCAAGTACAAACAAGAAAAGCCCGGTAGTAATTCCGACCTGAATGCTTATGAGGTGGTTTATTATGCTGGTGATTGCAATGCAGGTAGCAAAACCATAGCTATCAATCTACCCAACGATGAGCGTGTGCAACTAAAAAAAGGTAGTCGCCGTTTGCAACTCAAAAATGCCATGCAGGCTAAATTCGACAATATTCTGCTTCCAATATCCAAAATCCTGATAACCAAAAACCAACGCCAGCATATCAAATTTCACAGCTTCTTTGAAAATACCATGTTTCATGAGGTGGCACACGGTTTGGGCATAAAAAATACTATCGATGGAAAATCCACAGTTCGCGAGGCCATAAAAGAAAAATATTCGGCTTTGGAAGAAGGGAAAGCCGATATTTTGGGACTTTTTATGGTTACAAAACTCAAAGAAATGGGCGAATTAGACGTTGATTTAATGGACAATTATGTTACTTTCATGGCCGGCATTTTCCGCTCCATTCGTTTTGGCGGTTCCAGTGCGCATGGCAAAGCCAATCTTATTCGTTTCAACTATTTCAAAGAAAAAGGCGCATTTACCCGTAATGCTGATGGTACATACAGCATTAATTTCGACAAAATGCAAGAAGCCATGAATTCGCTGTCGGCACTTATTCTAAAAATTCAGGGTGATGGCGATTACAATGCAGCCACCCGATTAGTAAAAGAAAAAGCTGTTATCGGTGAGCAATTGCAAAAGGATTTAGACCGCTTAAAAGCCATTCCGGTAGATATTGTATTTGAACAGGGGAATTTTTAATAGCAAAGGATGAATTATTGAGATGCCGACAGCGTCATTAGACCTGCCGGCATCATTAAAATACCTCAAAGAAAATCCGCTCATATTCACTTACAAGATACAAGGGCAAAGAAAGCAGATCAAATTCAATACCTTGTGTTTTTTTATTAACACTAATAAAAGTCTTTACCGGCGTAAGCGAGGGAAAATCAGCATTAAAACGAATGGCTCGTTTTAACTTTTTTTCTACCATATAGACTTGTAGCGATTTTAAAGTACCTTTTTTACCGGCTTTTATCTCCAATGGTATAATTTGCTGCTGATTTTCGCAGACAAAATCAATTTCTGCCTCTGCATTTCGTTTCTCGCGTAACCAGTAAAATAAAGATTTATCCAAATAAAAAGGCTCTAAACTTAGTAATTGCTGCCCTACAAATTGCTCTGCGAGATTTCCTTCGTGTACACTTATCAAATTTTCTACATCGGTAAGACGTAATTTTAATTGGTGATTGAGCAATCCAATATCAACAAACAGCGGTTTAAAGTACTTTTCTCTTACGCCAAAAGATAAAGGAACGCTTGCTGCGCTACTACTCTTTACCAAATGCACAATACGGCTCAGTTCTAGCAAGCGCAGGGCTTTTTTAACACTTTCAGAACGAGCTTCGGGTACGGCATTAGAAAATTTGAATTTTCGTCCTACTGCTTTAGGAATATAATTAACCAGCTTTTGTAATAACTCTTGTTGGCTGCGACTTCCATATTTGGAGAAATCAAATTCCAGCGATTTTAAAATACTCTCCTGCACCGTTTCCACATCGAACAAATTACCATAGGCTACATAAGCCATCACTGCTTCGGGCATACCACCTATAAAATAATACAAACGAAGCAATTTCATCAGTTTTTGATGTATAGGAGGACTAATACGCTGAGAAATAGTATAATTATGAATATAATCAAGCAAAGAATTTTCGTTTAGCGCCATTAAAAACTCAGAAAAATTCATCGGATACATATAGGCAAAATCTACTCTGCCCACGGGCATAGAATATTGCATATCATTTAAAGTATGATCTAAGAGCGAACCGGCAGCAATTACATCAATTTCCGGCATTTTTTCGTAGAAATAGCGCAAACTAGTAATCGCTTTGGGGCAAAACTGTATCTCATCTAAAAAAAGCAAAGATTCGTTTGCGGACAGTTTAGTATCAAAATAAATTTCCAGATTCTGTCTGATTTCAACTACATTATTCGTCTCAAAAAATTTCAGTGCTTCGGGGCTTTCTTCAAAATTAATTTTAAGAGAGTATTTATAATTTTTCTTCGCAAATTCATCAATGATATAGGTCTTGCCAATCTGCCTTGCCCCTCTGAGAATTAATGGCTTACGTGTATATTTTTTTAATCTTTCTTCTAAGTATTTACTTATCATTCGTTCCATATCCTTATTTTTTATCGACAAATATACAAAATACCTTTGGATTTTCACACTTTATGTGCTAAAATACATTTGTTTTTTCTCACTTTACCTGACAAAATACAATTGTCTTTTTACATTTTCAATCAAAATACGGATGTCAAAAACCTGATTCTTCACTAAGAACAAATGCAAACTTAAGAATTTTAGCGAGGGCTTTGCTTAAAACAAAACCCTCGCTTAGGATGGCATGAGCAACCCGGAAGCGTACTTGCACCTGCCGGCATCATTAAATTCAAATTCCTAAAAGCATTTTATTGGTATCTTCGCCACCTAAAAGCATTTTATACGGGGCTTCGAGCAAGTTTTTTATCATAACCAAGAAACTTACGGCACTTTTCCCGTCTATAATTCTATGGTCGTAAGAAAGAGCAATATACATCATTGGGCGAATTTCTACTTTGCCATTTATAGCCATCGGGCGTTCAACAATATTGTGCATTCCAAGAATACCACTTTGGGGCGGATTGATTATCGGAGTAGACATCAAAGAGCCAAAAGTGCCACCATTGGTGATAGTAAAAGTTCCGCCGGTCATTTCATCTAAGCTAATTTTGTTTTTTCTCCCTTTTTCGGCATATTCTTTTATTTTCAGCTCAATATCAGCCAAACCAAGAGCTTCTACATTGCGGATAATAGGCACAAGCAGACCTTTTGCTGATTGTACAGCAATGCCAATATCGGCATAATCATGATAAAGGATATTTTCGCCATCTATCATGGCATTAACATTAGGGAAAATTTTTAAGGCCTGAGCAGTAGCCTTTAGAAAAAAGGACATAAAGCCGGCTTTCACTCCATATTTATCAACAAAAAACTTCTGATATTTTTTGCGAATTTCCATTACTGCACTCATATCTACCTCATTAAAAGTGGTTAACATGGCTGTTTCGTTTTTCACAGCTACCAAGCGCTTACTCAGTTTTCGCCGCAGGGACGACATCTTTTCGCTATGTTTTTCGCGCTGTGCCTCTAGGATAAAGTCAAAAACCACAGGTTTATCGGAAGTAACCGACTTTTCGTCCGGCAGAGAAAGCACAGATTCTACATCCTGACGACTAATGCGCTGCAATCCTCGGATTAGGTCTTCAATGCTTAGCTGTTTTTCATCCATTAACTTTTTAGCTAAGGGACTAATTTTCACTTTATCATATTCTGATTTTTCAGCTTTATCTATTTTCGCTTCTGAAGCAACTTTGTATTCTTTAGTAAGCTGTGTTGATTCCTCAGTCCTAACTTTTGCTTGCACTAACTCTCCGGCAAAAGAAGTGTCTATTTTACAGGCAACACTGCCCACAGCAACGGTATCACCTTCCTGAGCCAGAATTTCTATTTTCCCCGATTCTTCGGCAATCAAAGGTAAAGTAGCCTTATCCGATTCTATTTCGGCTATTTCCATATCTTTCTCTACAATATCGCCTGAAGCAACTAGCCACGAGGCAATTTCTACTTCAGAAATGGATTCTCCCGGACTTGGAATTTTTATTTCAACTATCATGATGCTTTATTCTCTTATTTTGTAAACAACAAAGATACAATTTTCATTAAAAAAAACCATTTTTCTATTTTAAAAAAAAAAATTACTTTTGAACAAATTGCAAAGCATCGCCTTATGGAAAAAAATTTTGTTGAATTATTCAAAAGCGAAATCATGAGTATTGACTATGACTTAGAAAGAGACATACTCAGAAACGCATGGTTGAGAAGAACAATTCCAGACGAATTAGCCAAATCGGAATTAGAAAACTGGGTTATTTATTATCATCAGACAAAACCCAAGTATTTGATAACCAACCTATCTGGAGGCTTCATTATTGCTCCTCATATGCAGGAGTGGATGGCTCATTACCTTCATCCAATTGTCAGCAAAACAGTAAAAAAATGGGCTTTTATACTACATTCGGATATTTTTTCGGCACTTTCTGTACAAATGGCAGTAGAAATAATTGATGAACTTGGATTTGAGAAAAAATTTTTCGACCAAAATGATGACATCGAAGTTATGGAATGGCTTTTATAATTTATACCGAATCATTATCCTATTAGTTATGCATATTTTGGTGATATAATTACTCAAAAAAGTATTAATCAACTCCTACATGATTAGCAAGGGTATTTATGCCATTGTATTTATGAGAAACAGATAGAAAAAACGATGCAATCGCTTGCTCTCTTGATGTGCAGTTCTTTCATGCATCGAGAATAGTGAGTTTTGGTCAGTAGCATGTATGTTAAGTGAAACCTTGGCTAAGAGTGCGATGCGCAAGGGATTAAAGCGGCATCTCAAAATCCCGATTATTTACGTACATTTATACGCAAATAATTAATCAAAAGAACATGAAAAAAATAAGCGTAGCTTTTTATCTTATCTTACTCTTTTCCTACTCGTTTTCCCAGAATAATGTTCCTGCTACATCTGCCACCGAGCGTATCAACTCGGGCAGACAAATGATTCAGGCCAGGCAGAATTCGCTTTTGGCTCAACTTCCGTTCAAAAACATCGGTCCTACGGTAATGAGCGGCAGGGTGGTAGATGTGGATGCCGACCCTAATAATCCCACTCATTTTTACGTGGCTTATGCCAGTGGCGGATTGTGGGTTAGCTATAATAATGGTCAGAGTTTTAAACCTCTATTTCAAAATCAAGAGGTCATTTCCATTGGTGATATTGCTGTTGACTGGCAGCATGGAGAGACCATCTGGCTGGGTAGTGGCGAAAATAACTCCAGCCGTTCCTCCTATTCTGGTACAGGAATTTATGTGAGCTACGACAAGGGCAAAACATGGCAAAATATGGGTTTAAGTGAGACGCAGCACATCGGACGTATTGTGCTGAACTCTAAAGACCCGAATACGGTTTATGTGGCTGCCACAGGGCATCTATATTCGCCGAATAAAGAGCGTGGAATTTACATTACCCACGATGGGGGCAAAACATGGAAACAAAGTCTTTTCCTAAACGAGAATACGGGGGGTATTGACTTGGTGTTGGACACGCAAAACCCTGATATTATTTATGCTGCCATGTGGCATCGTGAGCGCCGTTCGTGGAATTTTACTGAAGCTGGCGATGGTTCGGGAATATACAAAAGTATGGATGGCGGCAATTCATGGGCAAAAATAAACACACCTGGGAGCGGTTTCCCTTCCAACGAAAAACTTGGCCGAATTGGACTGGCATTCTCTAATTTCGCTAGCAAAAAAGTACTTTATGCAGTGGTTGATAACCAGAACTACCGGCCAAAAATAAAAGAAGAAACCGGCAAACAGCTCAAAAAAGATAATTTTACCAATATGAGTAAAAGCAAATTTTTGAAACTTGATGAGCAATTACTCAAAACTTTTCTTAGGAATAATGGTTTCCCCCGTAAATATACCGTTAAAAGCGTCAAAGAAATGGTAAAAACAGGTAAAATTTGGCCAATGGACATAAAAAACTACCTCGAAGATGAAAATTCGCTGCTTTTTGATACGCCAATTATCGGTGCAGAAGTGTATCGCTCTGATGATGAAGGTAAAACATGGAAAAGAACACATGCAGATTATTTAGATGATTTATTTTATACCTATGGTTATTATTTCGGACAGATACGTATCTCACCTGATAATCAGGATAAAATATACATTATGGGCGTACCAATTCTCAGCTCTGAAGACGGCGGTAGAAATTTTCACAGTATCAATCAAGAAAATGTACATCCCGACCATCACGCCCTGTGGATAAATCCAAATAATCCGAAACAATTAATTGATGGCAACGATGGGGGTATAAATATCAGCTATGATGCCGGAAAACATTGGACTAATGCCAATAGTTTGCCCGTAGGACAGTTTTATTCGGTGGCTGTGGATAATGCCAAGCCTTATAATGTATATGGTGGTTTGCAGGACAACGGCGTATGGAAAGGTAGTTCGCAGACCGAAAACAATTCGGAATGGCTTCAGACGGGCGAATATCCCTATAAAATGGTACTGGGTGGCGACGGAATGCAAGTAGCTGTTGATACGCGCGACAATCAGACGATTTATACCGGCTATCAATTTGGCTATTATTACCGAATCAACAAAAAAACACATGATTTTCAAAGCATAAAACCCAAGCACGAATTGGGCGAACATCCCTACCGTTTCAACTGGCAGGCACCGATTTGGCTCTCGCGGCATAATCAGGATGTGGTGTATTTTGGCAGTAACCATTTTCACCGCTCGCTGAACAAAGGCAAAGAGATGAAGACTCTATCGGGCGATTTGACTGCCGGCGGCCAAAAGGGCGATGTTTCCTACGGAACGCTCACTACAATTCATGAGTCGCCTTTGCATTTTGGCCTTTTATATGTAGGTTCTGATGATGGTTTAGTGCATATTTCGCAGGATGGCGGCTACACCTGGACAGATATTTCTGCCGGTCTGCCCCAACATTTTTGGATTTCCCAGGTTTGGGCTTCGGCGCACAAGCTTTCGCGCGTTTATGTGGTGCTAAACGGCTATCGTTGGGATAATTTTACACCTTATGTTTTTGTATCGGAAGATTATGGAAAAACATGGAAAAATATAGCTACTAACTTACCCAAAGAGCCGATAAATGTAATAAATGAAGACCCTATAAATGAGAATTTACTCTTTGTAGGTACTGATAATGGACTGTATATCAGCTTAAACAGAGGCAAATCATGGATACCGACCGGAAAAAGCCTGCCTCGCGTGGCTGTACACGATATAGCCATTCAAGCACGTGAGCACGATTTGATTGTGGCTACTCATGGCCGCTCGCTTTTTAAATGTAATATTACGGTACTGGAAAATCTGAAATCTGAAGTTCTAGAGCAGAATTTTTTTGTATTTGCTCCCAAAAAAGTGCGATACAACGCCAATTGGGCTAAATCGTGGAGTAAATGGATGCCTTTGCATGCACCTTCGGAAACAATTAGTTATTACGCCCCCAAAGGCGGAGTAGCAGAGATCGAAGTCTTTACCCAGAATAAGCTAAAAATAGCTTCACTGATAGACACAGCAAGTGCCGGTTTAAATTTTGCTCACTATAATTTAAGTATTCTGCCGGAAGCCAAAGCTAATTATGAGAAGGAATTAAACAAAAATTCTGACTTAAAAGTAGAGCTTAAAAA
>CAYQXT010000147.1:0-8832 GCA_964421365.1 uncultured Bacteroidaceae bacterium | reverse complement strand
TTCAAACACTTAAATACAATTTTTTACTAATTCCGAGTTTTATCGGACAACAATGAAACAAAATAATAATTGGATTATTAATCATTGTTGTACTTGATTATGTTATTTCAACAATTCCAAACGAAGGAATTGGATAATCCTAAAAAAAATAGATCAAAAAGTCTGAAATTTTTTGTGGAATTTTTATTTTAATTTATCTATAAATAAACCATAACAAACTAAAACAAATGAAAAAATATTTTTTAATCCTGCTAAGCCTTGCCCTGATTATTAGCTCATGCGAAGTACGACAATCTATCATTGCATCTGGCGATATGATAAAGGAAAGCCGTACAGTAGATGATTTTAGCGGCATATCAGTTTCCGATGGAATAGATTTGTATCTAACGATGACCGATGAAAACTCGGTTGAGGTAGAGAGTAACGATAATATTATTCCGCATATCGACACTTATCTTAGCGGTACCACCCTGATAGTAGAAATAAACGATGCAGTAAATATAGTAGGAGCTGCCAAAATTAAAGTCTTTGTAAACGCTAAGGATATAAGTTTTTTAAGCCTATCGGGCGGGAGTTTTGCCTCGATAGAAAATGATATAACGGCCGACCGTTTAGATATAGAACTTTCGGGAGGGAGTAATTTAAGTGCATCTGTATGGTGCAATAATTTGGTCGTAAATTTAAGTGGAGCTTCAGAGATAACGGTAGATGGAGGAACAGAAAATTACGATTTGACATCTTCCGGTGGAAGTACAGCTTTGGGTTACGATATGATTACCAATCAGCTAAGTTGCGACATTTCGGGGGGGGGAACATTAAAACTTACCGTAAACGAAAGTTTAGAAGTTACAGCTTCAGGTGGAAGTATTATTCACTATAAAGGAAGCGGAGATATTAGTAAAAAAGAATTATCCGGAGGATCAGAGTTAATAAACGTAAATTAATATATTTTTTTTCATTTAACTAAATTCCTATATTAATGTAATCATTTTAACATCAAGTAGTTTTTACCATTATTGGGGACAAAAATAATTATTTTTGTCCCCTTTTTGTTTCGTCATATCACAAAACATATTGCCGTTTAAATAAAATCATTTATATTTGTCTAATCTTTATTTAGAATAATTAAAGATTAGAATCTTTAAATCATTTTGATATGAATTATACATTAGACGGGGTACTAGAAGCCTTATCAAAGGTTAATTTTCCTGAGAATAATCAGGATATAGTTAGTCTTAATATGGTGGAAAATATAAAAATAGAGGGAAACAAGATAAGTTTCTCCATTATTTTACCCCAATTTAACAGTCCGTTTAAAAAATCTTTGGAACGCGCGGCCAAAGAAGCAATAAAAACGAAATACGGAGAAACCGTAGAAACAAATGTGCTGATAACTGCCCGCGTAACGGTAGGGCGAGTTGATAAACAGCAAGAAGAATTTTTGCCCGGCGTAAAAAATATTATTGCGGTAGCTTCGGGGAAAGGCGGCGTAGGGAAATCTACGGTAGCCACCAATCTGGCTGTAGCCCTTTCTAAGAAAGGCTATAAAGTAGGTTTACTAGATGCCGATGTTTACGGCCCTTCATTACCTACCATGTTCAATCTCGAAGGCGAGCGGCCAATGGTAAAAAAAGTAGATGGGAAAGACAAAATTATTCCCCTCGAAAGTTATGGCGTAAAACTGTTATCTATAGGCTTTTTTGTTAAGCCCGAAGATGCTTTATTATGGCGTGGTTCAATTGCCAATAGCGCTTTAAAACAACTTCTTGGTGATGGGCTTTGGGGGGAATTGGACTACCTTTTACTGGACTTACCTCCCGGTACCGGCGATATACATTTAACTTTGGTACAGACTATTCCAATTACTGGTGCGGTAGTAGTAACAACCCCACAGAAAGTAGCTTTGTCCGATGTGCTTAAAGCCGTTAGTATGTTCAAAAACGAAAAAATTAATGTTCCTGTTTTAGGAATAGTTGAAAATATGTCGTGGTTTACACCTGCCGAATTACCTGAAAATAAATATTATATCTTTGGGAAAGATGGAGGAAAGGAATTTGCCGAAAAATTAGATATTAACTTGTTGGGTCAAATTCCATTAGTACAGAGTGTACGCGAAGATGGTGATAATGGAGAGCCTTCGGTTCTTAAGGAAGACAGTTTGATTGCCAAAGCATTTTTAGATTTTGCAGAGAATGTGCAGGCAGCAGCCGAAGAGCGGAATGCCAATAAAGCACCAACAAAAGTAGTTGAGGTCTCTAATGATGCTGGATGTTCAACTAATTAGTTTGAAAATGACGGAGCAAGAATGGACAGAAATTAAAGAACGTATTCTCAAAGCACTTGAATCAATACGGCCTTATTTAATTGAAGATGGTGGCGATGTAGAGTTTATCGACATCAACGATAAAAAAGTAGTCAGCGTTAAACTTATTGGAGCTTGTAATACTTGTGCTATGAGTATAAATACGATGAAATTAGGCGTTGAGCAAACCATAAAGCGTTTTGTTCCGGAAGTAATAAAGGTAATAGAGATATCTGAATAATGGTGATTTACCAATAAGCAAATTTACAGAAAGCTTAAACTTTAGATACCCATAACAAATAAAATACCGGATATTATGTCCGGTATTTTTGTATAATCATGAAATTATTCTGGATTTTTATCTATTTGATCCTTACTCATAGTTCCCGAGCTCAGATATGTATTCAAGCCATTATAAAAGACAGCGAGAGCCATAAGCCACTTATATACGCCAATATTCAGCTAAAAGGACATAATTCCGGCACGATTACCAACTACGAAGGAAAATTCAAACTATACATTCCTGTAGAAGAGGAAGATGACAGCCTTTTGCTTTCTTTCGTGAGTTATAAGTCGCAAATAATCCCGATTAGGCAACTTAGCACCGATTCTTTAAACCTGCTCTATCTCTGTCCCGAAGAAATTTATATTTCGACCATAGATGTTTTTGGCCTACGGGCTGAAGAGGTGCTACGAAAGACACACGCTCAAATCAACTCAAATTATCTAACTCTACCAAGTACCCAAAAAGCCTATTTTAGAGAAATAATTTACCAAAATGGAGCTGTGGAGAAATTTTCTGATGCCAATTTATTGCTTCGTAAAGAAAGCTATGGCAACAAAAAAACAGATAAAATGGAATACTTGGCCGGTAGGAATCATAAAAACCTAAAAAAATCGCCCATGTGGGAATATATCTACTTTGTAAACGGTACCTATGAAAGTTTGCATTGCGATATAATAAAATATCCGCATTCTTTTATTCTCATCCCCAGTAATAGTTTGAGTTTTTTCAATCCACGAAAATTCAAATTCTATAACTATCGCATTAACTTAGAAAGCGATGAGTTTTATGTCATCGAATTCAGCCCACGCAAAAAGCGAGCGATATATAAAGGTCAACTTATTGTGGATAAGCATGATTTTGCCCTTTTGGTCTGTTACTATTATATTGTACCTTCTGCCCTCGATCGAATTTCACTACTACGCTACGATACCAAAAGTTTTCTGAACGAACAGGGCGTAGAAAACAAAGCTATATATTATTCGGCTTATTGTATTTATCAAAAATATGGCGACAAATACAGCTTGCAGCAAGCCGGCCTGAGCTATCAGACCCTATTTTATAGTCAGGAGCATGATTTTGTCTCCAATATTACCATGCACGACCAATTGGTGATAAATTCCATAGATACAACAGAGACACCAGAAATCCCTTTTTTCAAAAGGATTAGTGCTCAGAGTTCTGTACATAAGCAAATTGCCCGATTAAAAAACAAAGCAGTAGATAGTTTACCCATCATCGTGCCCGAAAAAAATTTAAAAGATTTTCTGAAGAAGTAGTTCTATCATTTTAGCGAGAACGAACAGCGCAACCAGACAAATAATAATAGTTGCTCCAGATGGAATATTATATAAATATGAAATCCACAGCCCTCCAAGCGTTCCAATAAGATTTATACCTATAGAAGCAAACATGATTTGCTTAAAATCTTCAAAAAACAAATTGGCAATATTTTGCGGAATAGTCAGCAACGAAAGGACAAGAATAATACCTACTACCCGAATATTAACCACAATCACCAGAGCGGTTAAACTAATTAATATATAGCTGAATAAATCCACAAAGCGGGTTTTGGTACGGGCAAAATCCTCATCAAAACTCAAATACAGAATACTACGAAAGAAAAGGATAAAAAATAAGCCTAAAATAAATACTACGACCAGCATCATATACAAATCAACAGCCGAAACCGTTAGAATGCTGCCAAAAAGAAAGCTCATTAAATTGGGCGTATAGCCCGGGGTTAAATAAACAAAAATAACGCCCAAAGCCATGCCAAAAGCCCAGAGCGTAGCAATAACCGAATCTTCGCGAATATTAGTGTGTTTGGATAGATATTGAATTCCCAGTGCGACCAAAACAGAGAAGCCCAGAGCACCGGCAATAGGATTCCAGCCCAGAAAAAAGCCTAGTCCAATGCCTCCAAAAGATGCATGCGTAATACCCCCGGCAATAAAAACAATCCGTTTGGAAACAATATAAGTGCCTATAATTCCGCAGCTTATAGCGGCCAGTACAGAAGCCCATACGGCATTACTCAAAAACTGATATTCAAATAGTTGTGCTATCATTATTAATTCTTTTGATGTTGATGTGCGGGTAAAACCCGGTGCGGAATATGTCCGTGGGTTACTACATCTATGGGGCAATTGTAGGTGTCTATAATTTCCTGACTTAGCTCATTACCTCGATGATAAATAAGATTCCGGTTCACACAGGCAATAGATTTTACATGCGAAAAAATGGTACCCAAATCGTGGCTAACCAGTAAAATAGCCATCTGACTGTTGAGCTTGGTCAGCAGGCGATATAAATCTCCCTCAAATTTACTGTCAACATAAGTGTTAGGCTCATCCAAAACCAGTAAATCTGGTTGGTTGACGATGGCGCGCCCCAGAAAAACTTTTTGTAGCTGGCCACCCGAAAGTTTTCCGATTGGAGACAGCAATAAATCGCTAATACCCAGTTCTTCTGCTACTTGCAAAACGGCTATTTTCTCCTTCTCCGCTATTTTTAGCTTCAAGAGTCGGTTAGTTACAAAGCCGGCATGAATCACATCAAATACCCGCAGAGGGAAACGCTTATCAACAGCATGATATTGAGGTAAATATCCTATCTTTTGTTGTTTTACGGCTTTATTGTCTTTATAAAATAATATACGACCGCTTAATATAGGTATCAATCCGAGAATAGTTTTTAATAGCGTGGTTTTGCCGCCCCCATTGGGACCAATCACGGCTATAAAATCTTTTTCGTGAACACTAAAATTAATATTTTCTAAAATGATATTATTCCCATATCCTGCACTCAAATTTTCGGTACGAAGTAGTTCCTTTGTCATGGTTTTTCGTTTTGAAAGTCTTGAACTAATACTTTAAGAATATTTTTTTCTTCGCTAAGCCAATTCTCGGTTAAAGGGTCTATAACCACGATAGTAGCCCGTGTTTCTTTTGCCAGAACCTGAGCATTCTCTCTGTCGAACTCTTTCTGGATAAAGATAAGACGTATATTGTTTTTTTTTGCTTTATCAGTTATTTCTGTTAATCGAGTAGGACTGGGCGATTTTCCGTGCTCCTCTATGGCCAATTCTGTGAGTCCGTAATCGCGGGCAAGATAGAAAAGTGCCGGATGAAAAATCATAAAGGCTTTTCCTTTGTACGGTGATAATTTTACGGTAAAGAGTGAATCCAATTTTTTTATCTGCTTTTCTAAGGTATTATAATTTTGGTCGAATGATTTTTGCTTGTTGGGATAGAGATTTATCAAGGCTTTATAGCTGTTTTGAGCCAAAATAAGCATTTGCTTGGGCGACATCCACAAGTGTGGATTATTATCAGAGCTTTCAAGTCCTTGGGATAAATTAATGATTTTAAGTTGAGAATTTTGTGCAGCAAATTTACTGAGCCAGACTTGCTCAAAGCCAAGGTTTCCAATTTTTAAGTAGGCTTTTGTGTGGCTCAGTTCTTGCATTTGTCGGGGTGTAGGTTCATAAGTAGCCGGTGAAGCGCCGGCTTTAACCATCACATTAACATGAATATTTTTACCACTAATCGCATCAATAATGAATTTCTGAGGATAAATACTCACTGAAAGATTCTCTCTATTCTCTGCTTGCTTGGGTGCACAAGCCGAAAAAGAAAGGATAAAAAGAAAAAATAATAAGATATTTCGCATCTGATTCTTTTTTGTAATATTCTTTTGTTTCTCTATACGAATATTTAACGTTAATTTCATCTGTATATATTTTAAGATTAACTATATAGACAACACTTTAGAATATATAGATTTTTTGGGCTTAAAAGATATATTGAGTGCACAAAGTAAAATTTTTTCCAATTTTACTTTTCACTTTTTTCTTTTATCTCCACGCCTTTGAGAAAATTTCGTAAAAATTGGTCTTTACAAGGTCGATATTGCGATTGCTTTGGATTTCTGAAAAAGGCACTTAGTTCATGCTTGCTGATACGCAGATGTGCGAGCGTAAAAAGCTCAATCATATCATCGTCTTTTAGATTAAGAGCAATTTTTAATTTCCGTAGAATCATATTATTCGTAAGATGTTTTTCGGCTTTGGGCTGCTCCCCTTCACGCTTCCCCCGCTTGTAGTTGATCAACCCGTTTAAGAAAGTAGCTAATTCCCAATCTAATATTTCCTTATACTCGGGCGCTTCTTCCTTTTTAAGCCAGTTAGAAACCTGAGCACGCGAAACCTCCATATCCGCTGCAGAAAATATTTTTATCATCGTAGCATCATTAAAATCATAAATATAGCGCAGTTTGCGAAAAATATCGTTGTTCGTCATTTTTGTTTATTTTAGTTTTGGAGCTGTATCAAAAAACGCTCGAAGGTTTGATGATGCTTCGAGGACGTTCATTGCAATTTGAAAATACAGTTATTTATAAAAATAATTTTAAACTTTATTCCTGTTTTTTACTTTTCATAGAGCTCCAAAGTTTATTTAACTTCCTGTTGAGTCTTAATCTTGTTTTATCGCTTTGATACCGGGCAATTCCTTGCCTTCGAGATATTCAAGCATAGCGCCACCCCCGGTAGAAACATAGCTTACCTTATTGGCAAAGCCCATTTTATTAACGGCAGCTACTGAATCGCCACCACCTATCAAACTATATGCACCCTTGGCAGTGGCTTCTGCAATAGCCTTGGCTATTTCAACAGTTCCTTCGCTGAAATTATCCATTTCAAAAACACCCATTGGGCCATTCCACAAAATAGTTGCCGAGTTTTTGATTACTTTACTGTATAGCTCAATGGTCTTTTCGGCCACATCCAAACCCATCCAGCCTTCTTGGCCTACCATTATTTCTGTAATTTTAGTATTGGCATTATTGTCGAATTTATCCGCGATAATCTGGTCGATTGGCAGGTAAACTTTCACTCCTTTAGCTTTGGCTTCACTAAGAATTTCACGAGCTTCCTGCAAATACTCCTCTTCTACTAGCGAACTTCCGATATTGCCGCCTTTGGCCTTGATAAAAGTGTAGGTCATACCACCACCAATAAGGATATTGTCCACCTTATCAAGCATTTTTTTGATGATAGTAATTTTAGACGATACTTTGGCGCCACCGAGAATGGCAGTAAAAGGAGGCTTAGGTTGAGTAAGTACGCTATCCATACTTTTTAGCTCATTATTTATCAGGCGACCAAACATTTTATCTTTTGGGAAAAATTGTGCAATAATCGTTGTGCTGGCGTGTGCACGGTGTGCCGTTCCAAAGGCATCGTTTACGTAAACATCGGCTAAATCGGCCAGACGTTTGGCAAAAGCTTCATCACCTTTAGTTTCTTCCTTGTAGAAACGCAGGTTTTCGAGCAGCAAAACTTCACCAGCTTTAAGTTCACCGGCTGATTTTACGGCTGATTCGCCCACACAATCATCGGCAAACTTTACCTCAGTTCCGAGATGTTTTGATAAAGCAGGGATTATATGACGTAAAGAGAATTTATCTTCTGAGCCATTTTTCGGCCGTCCGAGGTGCGACATTAAAATAACTGCACCTCCTTTGGTGAGTATTTCTTTGATCGTTGGAATGGCTGCCCGAATCCGAGTGTCGTCTGTAACTTCAAAATTGGCATTCAAAGGCACGTTAAAATCCACTCTGACAATGGCTTTCTTAGCCGAAAAATCATAGTTTTCAATGTTATACATAGCTTACTATTTTTATGTTTTTTACCTCGGTAAAATTATGGAATTATTTTGTAAGGATAAAATGATTTTTTTCATTATCAAACGATTGCAGAAAAAAAGGTTATTGGGTGGAAATTGGGATTCGGGATAACGGAATTGGGATGCCGGATTTGTAGAACAGCATTCGTAATTTGTAATTAAAAATCATTGTTGTCCGATAAAAATTTAAAAATAAAAAAAATAATTCCCATAATAAAAATTATGGGCTAACAATAGGAGCGTTATAATTCCCATAATAAAAATTATGGGCTAACAATAGGATCGTCCTACGGACTTGCGAAAAACATCAAAAAATGTGTTTTTTTAAGCCCGATAGGGCGATCTCTTGTTAAACCATAGCGGAAGCTATGGTATTTTTTGGGCGCAGGGGCGCGCTACTGCTTCAATCCCATGCGTATTGCATTACTCATGAGGCTTTCACGTTCGTAGTGTAAGGCACTTTTTTTTACTGTAATGTGTTATTATTTAGCCTAAACAAGTGCTACTTGCTACTGTAAGTACGTGTTGTTAAGCCGAAACAGGTACTACTTGCTACT
>CAYQXT010000146.1:0-8852 GCA_964421365.1 uncultured Bacteroidaceae bacterium | reverse complement strand
GTGCTGATCCCGGCCGCTACTCGGCTCATAGACGATATAAAGCACATTTAACAATCGCGAACCTACTTGCGTAGACAAACGAACACGCTGACTTTCACCCCCCGACAAACTACGCGATGGACGGTGCATACTCAGATAAGTAAGCCCAACATCAAGCATAAACTGTATGCGCGTGCGTATTTCTTTCAAAATTTCGGTAGCAATGCGTACTTGCTTTGGATTCATGAAGCTTTCCACATCTTCGAGCCACTCGAAAAGTTCCGAAATATCCATTTGCGCCAGCTCGCCAATATTTTTATCCTTAATTTTAAAGTGCAAACTTTCCTTTTTCAGCCGATAACCGCCGCATTCGGGGCAAGTAATCATCTGAAAATAATGTTTTGCGTGATTTTCGGCTCTTTTACCCTGCCGTAAATTGCTTTCCAAAAGAGCTATTATGCCCTCAAACTGACTTTCGGAATGGTCGAAATCTTCAATAGGCGTACCATATAAAATTTCGTCTAAAACCGTATCTGGTATATCTTTAATCGGTTTTTTTATGCTTATGTTATTTCTATCCAAAATTTTCTCTACATACCAAAACAATAGATTTTGGGAATGCACTCCCAGAGGAATAATTCCTCCGGCGTGAATACTTTTATTGCGGTTGGGAATAATCTCACCCATTTTTGCCTGCCGGATTTCGCCCAAGCCCCGGCAAACCGGACAAGCGCCCTGTGGTGAGTTGAAAGAGAAGTTATGTGGTGCCGGTTCATTATACGAAATTCCGGTTGTGGGGCACATCAAATGGCGACTGAAAAAGCGCGGTTTATCACTGTCTTTGCCCAGAATCATACAAACGCCATTTCCCTGCTTCATGGCCGTAGCCACACTGCGTTTCAGACGGTCGCTTTTGCCCGCTTCCACCCTGAGTTTATCCACCACTAACTCAATAAAATGCGTCTGATAACGCACCAATTGCATATTCTTGCGCAAATCTTTCAACTGTCCGTTGATACGCACCTGCGTAAAGCCCTTTTTTATCAACTGATTAAACAGCTCACGATAATGCCCCTTACGTCCTTTTACCAAGGGCGACAGAATATATATGGCCTTATCCTCGTAATCTCTCGTAATTAAGTTATTGATTTGATCCTCGGTATAATGCACCATTTTTTCGCCTGTATTATACGAGTAAGCCTCTGATGCGCGAGCATACAGCAATCGAAAAAAATCGTAAATCTCGGTAACAGTGCCCACCGTAGAACGCGGATTTCGGTTGGTGGTTTTCTGTTCGATGCTAATCACCGGACTGAGTCCTTTGATCTTATCCACATCCGGACGTTCCATATTTCCGAGAAAATGGCGGGCATAAGCCGAGAAAGTTTCGATATAGCGCCTTTGCCCTTCGGCATATATGGTATCAAAAGCCAGCGATGATTTTCCGCTGCCACTCAGCCCTGTAATAACGGTCAGACTGTTGCGCGGAATGCAAACATCTATATTTTTAAGATTATGAACCCTCGCGCCCAGCACTTCTATTTGCTGATCTTCGGGCTGAATTTCTGTATTTTCTTTCTTCAAGGTGTAAAAACTTTTAGCCTTCAAAGATAGAAAATAATGGTGAATTGTTAATGGTAAATGATGAATTAGACAGGGCAATCGCTTTTAAAAAAGTTTTGTAGGTGGATAAAAGTATCTATCTTTAAGTGGTCTAAAGGAATAATTTGTCAAAAAAATGGTAAATTTAACATCTCAAGAATATATTAAAAAATCTACATATTTCGATAATTTTACATTGGAAATAAAGGATCCTAGAAAAATCACAAAAGGAAATTTTCTTCTATATCAAAATGGCACCCCCTCACATGATATTTTGGGTAAACTATTCGCTCGAATAAATACAGAAGTTTTATCATTTACCAATCCGGGCTGACCTGCGGTAATATTATATATTTTGGTCTTCACTTTCTCATCAAAAAGCTGTTCGGTTTCGCTTTCGTGCTGATAAAGAAGTTCGTGAACTTATTTATCAGTAAAATAAGGCACATTTAAATTGTCGGAAATATTAAAAGGACTGGCGTTATCCTGCAGCACTCCTACTATATTTGAAGCACCAACAAGAATTACACTTTTGAGGCAATGCTTATGGCGAATATGATATAAATTTCGGATAGTATGTAAAAATTGGCCAAAAATACCGGGGTTCATAGATTCTATTTCGTTTATAATGATAACGAGCTTTCTATCCTTACAAGCCGATATATGTTTTTCAAAATCTTTAAACGTTTCTATATGCCATTCTATGGCCTGCTGGTCTTTTAGTTCCCGGCAAAAGGTATCAAAAACATCGGCCACCGAATAATCGTAGAAGCCTTCTGCCAAGAAGAATACCGGCTTATAACCTATGGTGCTTAGTTTGGCAGCAAGTTACCTAAAGTAAGTACTCTTACCGGTTTGGCGGGATGCCCAAATAGTAAAATAATGATCTTTTTTTATTAGTTTTGTTCCTTGCTTTATTAATTTGCTACGCTCTATGGTATAGTGATATTCAGCTATATTGGGGCTAATGTATTAAACTCTCTCATCTTTCTCGCTTTTTACAAAGATAAGGAATTATTACAAATTTATAGAAAGCAAATCGGTATGAAACCGTCCGATCAATTTCTACTACAAATTTCAGCTTTTTACACTAAACTCAAAAAAAAAATTTGCAAGAGAACAAAAATATAGTATATTGCGATAAACAGATAAAATGACATAAACACTATGATGTATTTATTTGTATATTATTTTTTTATTGACAAACTGCATTCATCATTAATAATTCACCATTGCTTAAAGCCTTGATACGAGAAATTCTTTATATAATGCAATCCTTAAGCATTCCCCGACTGTTCAATCTGCTTCGCTTAGCACATTCCTATGCTAGAGCAAGATTTTTCAAAAAGGTAAAGCTAAAAGGCTTCCCTTCTGCCCTATCCGTAGAACCCACCACAAGCTGCAATCTGCATTGCCCCGAATGTCCTTCAGGATTAAGAAGTTTCCAACGCCCGGAAGGAAATATGGACATCACATTATTTCAAAAAATAATAGAAGAAATACAAAAACATTTAATCTATATAACGCTCTATTTTCAGGGCGAACCCTATCTTAGTCCACCGTTTTTCAAGATGGTGGAATTAGCCACTCAAAAGCGAATTTTCACAGCTACATCAACCAACGCCCATTTTCTAGGTTCAGCTATTGCCCGAAAAACTGTTGAAAGCGGCCTGAAAAAACTAATTATATCGCTAGACGGAACCACGCAGGAGACCTATTCTCTATATCGAAAAGGCGGAAATATTGAACGCGTTTTGCAGGGTATCAGAAATATAGTTGCAGCCAAAAAACAGCTTAAATCACATAGTCCGGTGGTGGTTTTGCAGTTTATTGTATTTCGGCATAACGAGCACCAAATGGAGGATTTTAAAAAACTAGCCAAAAGTCTGGAAGTTGATTATTACGAGTTTAAAAGTGCGCAGGTTTACAATTTTAAAGCCGGCAACAAACTCATCCCTGAAAAAACAAAATATACCCGCTATGAAGCCGAAGCGGATGGCTACCGGATAAAAAGCAATCTGCCCAACTATTGCCGGCGGATATGGTTTGCTTCGGTAGTCACTCAGAATGGAATGCTTGCTCCTTGTTGTTTCGACAAGCAGGCCGAACATTCCTACGGCAATGTTAGCAAGCAAAATTTTCATAAAGTATGGCAATCTGCCCAGGCTATAAAATTCAGAAAAGTAGTTTTCACACAACGAAAACAATTTGAAATATGCAGAAATTGTTCTGAGGGACTGAAGAATTGATAAGCAATGATGAATTGTTAATTCTGTTTGTCGCAACATCTATCATACAAAAGCGATACCGGCATGGTATATTTTTATTTCGGCATGAATAGCTCCGACATTTATGCCGGATTAAAAATGCAGCCCGTCAAAAACGCTGCAATCAAAAGCTAAATTAAAGTGCAAAATTTTCATGCAGCGAAACAAAATTCACCCTTGTTCATTCTCTACTATTATTCAAAAACTCACTATTTCCAATGCATGAAAGAACTACATATTAAGATAGTGAGTGATTACATCGTTTTTTCTATTTGCTTTCCATAAATACAACGATATAAATGCCGTTGTATTTATGGAATCACGGTTATAATCAGCTTAAAATTATACACTATCTTAAAACCAACAAAAATTGATAAGTTCGGTCTAAAAACTGGTCGGATGGATAGATTTATTAAAACTGTAAAAATAGACAGTTTATTTACAATTGATTAATAAAGCCATCCGACTGATTTCAATGCAAATTCACCTTTTTATACTGGACTCATTGATATAATGGTCGGAATTAAAAACTTCTACCTCTATAATTATTATTCTTATGATGACTTGAAGACCGCATATGAATAAAGCTTAATTTACACAATCAATATCCTGTAAATCAGTATCTCAGCAATGCCAATTGCTATCACTAAACCTTAAAGAGTCTTTTACATACCCATTTTTATTTGTGGTATTCCACTCAATATCAGTTAAATTATCTTTGCCTTTGTTATAAATTAGATAAAAAGCATTCAAATCATTGGTAATAAGGCCATACTTTATATAACCTCCATTTTCTGCATTCTCCGAAATACTATTTTTGTATTCAATATCTGCTGTTCCATCGCTATTTCTATTCCATGTTATTCCAACAAAAGGTGTGTCCTCATCGGGATCGTTTTGATAATAACATTCCATACCACTACATTAGCTGCTGCATGAAGCCAGTTTAGGCTTGTTTGTGTATTCTTTTTGTTCGTATTAAAACCAGAGGTTTCCATTACAAAAGCTGATTCCGGTGGCAAATCGAGCTTTGTTTTCTTATCTTTTTTACAGGATTGCAAGCCTAATAAAGGGAGTAATAATATTCTGACCAATATAATAGTAATCTTTTGGTTCATAATATCATTTTTTAGTTTAGATGAGAATATACGAAAAAAGTTGTTTTTTTTGCAAAATATCTTTTTATTAGCTCATTCTTGATTTAATACTAATTTTTTCTTATATCATCTACAATTAGCCAAGATTACAGTAGGAAGCCTGTTGCTCGTACTTTTAAGTGGAATATTTAATCTCACCCTTACACAAGAAAGAATAAAAGCATTAGTAAAGCCTAAAAATATAGGTATATCAGAATTTGATGTGTTCCCTAAGACGCCATCAAAACACCTAAAAAAATTTTGTTATTTTATTCTCAATCAATATAGTACAAGAATATGCATAACAAATACGATACCGGTTTGGTATAAATTCATTTTTTGAGGATTGTTTTCTTTGGTTAAACTTTTCTTTTACAGTCAAGCATTTTTTTTTAATCTTGTAGAAAATTTATAGCGCATGACAATAAAAAAAATAATGCTCATTAATAGCTTTTTATTCTTATCTCTCCTCAGCTTTGGACAGTTACACATAGGATTTAAAGAAGCTTCTAATATTAGCCTTGATTTTTTCCAATCCACAAGATATCAGGTCATTTCCAGTACATATTCTCCAGGATTAATTTTCAAATACACACAAACGCCCAAATGGGGGCTAATACAAATGGATGTAAACTTAGTACAAAAAAAATTCGACCTACACAAAAGTAGTACAGATTTTGACCAGATAAATACTCAGATTGTCCATTTTAATTTTCTGAGCCATTTCCAATTCGGAAAAAGTAAATTTAAGTATGGATTTAATGCTGGCACCTATCTGAGCTACCTTCTGAGTGCCCAAAGAAACTTCAGCGATGCCGATACCAGTTTCTCACAGCAAGTTTTGCGCTCTGAGAAGTACAGTCCGCGCCTCGATTATGGAATTACCGGCGGTTTAAGCTTCTGCTACCAGTTTTTATATGGCGATATACAATTAGATGCCAATTTTTCACTAAGCTATTCCTCTTTAACCGCCTCATTAGACCAACAAGCATTTGATTTCCGAAATAATCAACTAGTACAAATAGGCGTGGCTTATTTATTTTGCCCGGCGCGTTTAAAAAATCGCAAAAAAAGCCAACCTAAAGAACAAAAAATCGTACATTAGCCTAAACGAAACGAAAATGTCAAAAAAGTCTCTTCGAAACTTATTCATACTTATTTTATACGTCAGTTTAACTACAAATATGAGTGCACAAGAAAGTTATGTGCTGGGCAAAGCAGAAAATCTAGGTGAAAAAATTAATTCCTCCTGCTACGATTATCGCCCTAAACTAACCGCCGATGGTAAAAATTTATATTTCTCCCGAATAATATGTAGCGATGATAAAACCTTGGCTTTTGAAGGCATCCTCTTTCATTCCGAACAAGCCCCCAATGGCGAGTGGAAGAAAGCAGAGCCTGTCTCTGCGGATTTTAATACCCTGCAATACAGCCCCTATTTATATTCTGTTTCACCCGATAACAACCAATTACTTCTAACACTTAAAGACGAGCAAAAAGGAACACGCATTCTCTGCAAAGTATATCGTACCAAAACCGGTTGGAGCAAACCAGATACCATTGATTTAGGAATAAGGCTTCCTGAAATTAATTCTACTTTCAGTCTCTCTGACAATGGACGAATTATCGTCTTTTCTTACGCGCCTCCGAAAAAGACAGCTCTATTTCAAGGAGGAAAAGATTTATATGTTAGCTTTTTATCAGAAACAGGTCACTGGTCTAAACCTAAAAATTTAGGAAAAACAATTAATACACCTTATATAGATTTGAATCCATTTTTGGCTTCCGACAATAAAACGCTCTATTTCTCTTCGAAACAGACAGATACCTACGGGCAAAATGACATCTATATGAGCCGCCGCCGTGATGAAAGTTGGCAGAACTGGACAGCCCCACTAAATCTCGGAAACGAAATAAACGATGAGAACTGGAACGATGGCTTTTTTATTCCGGCTATAGGCGATTATGCCTATTTCAATTCAGAAAAAAACACCCTAGGACAAGGCGATATATTCAGAATTAAAATTAAAGAAAAAATAAAACCCGAAAAAGTAGTACTCGTACAATCCAAAGTATTGGACAAATTAGGCAATCCTCTGGGAGATGCCATCATTCACTATGAAAATCTCGAAACCGGTAAAATTATTGGAACCGCCTATTCCGACCCCAATACCGGAAAATTTCAAATTTCCTTACCATACGGCTATAAATACGGAATTTATGCCGAAGCTAAAGCCGGAGAATATGCCGTTACCTCCAATCTTAATTTAACCGGCGACTCCTCACAGATAATTGTAAAAGACAGTCTGAAAATGCTTCCCATAGAAAAAGGCGAAACCATTCGCCTGAATAATATCTTTTTTGCTACTGCAAAATCTAACTTAAACAAAGAATCCTATGCCGAGCTAAACCGATTGCTGAAAATTCTAATGTCTAATCCTAAACTCAAAATCAGAATAGAAGGACATACCGACAACAAAGGAAAATCAGAATTTAATCTGGCTCTTTCCAAATCAAGAGCACTGGCCGTATATAATTATCTTAAAATCAATGGGGTAAATGCCAAGCAATTGTCAATAAAGGCCTATGGCGAAGAAAAACCCATAGCCACCAACGACACAGACAACGGACGAAAACAGAACCGAAGAGTTGAATTTACAATAATAGAAAATTAATAAAACAAACTATCATTCATGGAAGTAAAAGGAATAGTTACTAAATCGATTGCAGAATATGTCAAAGCCAATTATCCACAGCAATATGTAGAGTGGGAAAATCTTCTTCCCGTAGAAAGCATTAGCATTTTAGACCATCGTCTTGCCCTGAACCTCTGGCATGATTCCGAAATCGGCGTAGAAAAGCCCACAGAAGCCTTAGCTCATCTCTTTTTCGCCGGTGATATTCAAAAAGCAGCCTGGCTTTCCGGTCGCTATTCGGCAGAAAAAGCGTTTAACGGAGTTTTTAGAAAATTCCTTCTCATCCTATCGCCCATACTGTTTATTAACAAAGCCCATCGCTTATGGGGAACCTTTTATCGTCCAAGTAAAACTTCTATCGAGAAAATAACCGACACACACATAAAAATGCAAATTCAGGGAATGACTAGGCAGAGTGAACTTATTGAATACAGAATTGGAGGCTGGACTGAACGTGTTTTTGAACTAGCCAATAGTAAGAATGTAAAAATTCGCATCGCCAAATCCTTTGCTATTGGAGATGAATTTACTGAATTCGATATTCAATGGGATTAGCAATTGTGAATTGAAAATGCTGTTCCTGAAAAAAATTGTATATTACATTAAATTTAAAACTATAAAATATGCAGATAAAAGGAACAGCTGTAAAAACAACAGAACAATTTATGCGGGATACGCACCCAAGATTATTTATGGAATGGAAACGTCAGATTCCCAATGAATCAAAATCTTTCTTTAAGAATATCATTAAATTTTCAGACTGGTATCCTTTAACAGAATCCGTTATCTTCCCAACAGAAACAGCCGCTAAAATATTAAATAAATCAAAAGAAGCCACAGCTCTTCTTTTAGGTAAATACAGTGCTGAAATTTCATTAAAAGGCGTTTACAAAATTTTTATTCGTATAAGTAGCCCACAATTTGTCATTTCAAGAGCAATGCAAGTATTTTCAACCTATTACGATGCTGCCGAAATAAAGATTCTAGAGAATAAACAAGGTTTTGTAAGCACACAAATAACCGGATTTGAAGAAAAAGATCAACTTATATTTCATCGAATAGCCGGATGGATGGAAGGAACGCTTAAAGCCACAAGCAAAAAAGAAATTATGATGAATATCGAAACTTCTAAAATTAATAATACCTATGTAAATTGTATTATTAAAGCAAAT
>CAYQXT010000145.1:0-8863 GCA_964421365.1 uncultured Bacteroidaceae bacterium | reverse complement strand
CCGAGTATATTGCACAGGTGAACAAGGCTATTGAGTTCGTAAACTGTACTTTTAAGGGAAATGTGGTGGCTTATTTGTCAACCGATGACAATGAGCTGTTTAATGTCTATTTTCATCAAAAGGTTGTTTTTAAGAACTGTATTTTTAAAAAAGATGCTTTATTTAAATATACCAAGTTCAAAGAAACAATTAGCTTTGTTGGTTCAGTTTTTGAAAAAGACGCTAATTTTAAATATGCTAAATTCCATCAGCCCTTAGACTTGAAAAATGTGAAATTAAATGGTGAAACCAGTTTTAAATATACGAGTGTGTCTGGTGAGCGTTTTGATAAATATTTATTAGAGAGTAGGCAATGAGAAATGGTGATACCAAATCGCTATCAAAATAGTGAAAATTTTTTTGTTATTTCATTCTTAATCATAGTATTACCTAAATATGCTTAACTGACAGGATATCTATTCGATATGAATATTGTGAAGGCTTTGCTTTGAATAAAATCCTCTCGAGTAGTGCGATGCGTAAGGGATTGAAGCGATAGCTCGGCGAAGACAAAGGGCTACAAAAACAGGCAAAAAAAGAGTGTAGGTACGGAACTCCTTTTTTTGCTTGTTTTTGTGCCCTTTGGCAAGTCGACTATAAGCGAAAAGCCCGCTCGTGCGCCCTTATTATAATTGTAAATTGCTAATTCCGTTCTACGAGTGCTGTTTTCCGACTTCCAATTAACAATTCAGCCTTTTTTTATTGCTTGCCACAAAATCATTACAGGATGCAGCGCCTCACGTTGTGTGCCGTCCTTTATCTGGTGGCGGCAACTTGTTCCATTGGCTGCAATTATCACATCCTCAGGTGTTTGTCGTACAGCAGGGAAAAGGACCATTTCGCCAATTTTCATTGAAAGCTCGTAATGCTCTTTTTCATAGCCAAAAGCACCGGCCATTCCGCAACAGCCCGAAGGAATTTCTTCGGCTGTATAATTTGTTGGAAAAGAAAGTATATAGAGACTGTCTTTTGTGCTGGCAACGGCTTTTTGCTGACAATGTCCGTGTAATTTAATGTGTTGCGATTTATTGTTAAAATCCGAACGTTTAATATTTCCTGCGTGCATTTCGCTAGCCAAAAATTCATCTATCATCAAGGCATTTTTAGCCAGTTTTTTTGCTTTTTCAATATTTTCTGGATATGCTAAATCGGGGTATTCATCACGGAAACTCAGTATTGCCGATGGTTCTATTCCTACCAACATATTCTCTGAGGATACAATTTCGGATAAATACTTAATGTTTTTATTGGCAATTTTTTGTGCTTTTCGGATTAAACCCTTGGAAATGTAAGTTCTTCCACTTTCATAATGCTTGGGAATCCTTACTTCATAGCCTAATTTTGTGAGCAACCGAATGGTGGCTATGCCTATGTCCGAATCGTTGAAATTTGTAAATTCATCGGCAAAAAGATAAACTAACTTTTTTTTATTACTTTTTTTATTATCTTTATCTATAATATGTTTGGCTATTTGCTTTAAAGTTTTACTTCTAAGTTTGGGTAATTCTCTTTGAGGCGCAAAACCTATGCGTGCGAATATATTTTTACGTATCCATTTCTTAGACATAAAAAAATTACTGATCGGCGCAATGAGCTGTCCCAGAGTATTGAATTTTGTGATATTGGCAATGAGCCACGAACGAAAAGGTACGCCATTGGCATCGTAATAATGTTGTAAAAATTCAGCTTTCAGCTTTGTTATATCCACACTTGAAGGGCATTCCGACTTGCAGGCTTTGCACATTAGGCATAAATCCAGCACTTCATAAAGTTCCTGCTGGTCAAAAGGATTTTCTTTGGTTGAATAGCTCAAATACTCGCGTAAAGCATTGGCACGCGCCCGGGTTACATTTTTTTCATCGCGTGTAGCCTGATAACTTGGGCACATTGTTCCGCCTAAAGTATAGGATTTTAGACAATCGCCTGAACCATTGCATTTTTCTGTTGCGCGTATAATTCCGCCCGCTTTATCGAAGTTTAAAATTGTTTTAAGTTGATATTGATTTTGTTGAGGGGAATAACGCAACTGACTGTCCATCGGTGGGGTATTCACAATTTTCCCGGGGTTAAAAATAGCCTGAGCATCCCAAATTTGTTTTAACTCTTGGGTGAGCTCATACACCGTATCATCGAGCATAAATGGAATAAATTCGCCACGAAGTCGCCCATCGCCATGTTCGCCGCTGAGCGAACCGCGATATTTTTTAACGAGAATAGCAATTTCTTTTAAAATCCTACGAAATAATTTTACGTGTTCACTGTCTTTTAGATTCAGCATAGGGCGTAAGTGAAGTTCTCCGCTACCAATATGACCATAATAGACACAATTCAGGCCGTATTTATCCAAAACGCCTTGAAAGTCGTGAATATAGGCAGGTAAATCTTCGGGTGTTACTGCTGTATCTTCAATTACGGTTACTGGTCGTAAATCACCGGATATATTTGAAAGTAGGCCTAATCCGGCCTTGCGAAGGTTCCATACTTTGGCTGTGTTTTTCCCATAAATGACTGGAAAATGAAAGCCTATATTCTGGCTTTTAAAATCAGTGATAAGGCTGTCAAATTGCTTTTGGAGCTTCTTAATATCATTGGCTCTTAACTCAATCATGAGAATTGCTTCGGGCTCTCCCTTTATAAAAAAACTATTCTGTGTGGCTTCGGCATTTTCAAGGGTGCAATTCATAATAGGCTTATCCATTAGCTCTACTGCCCTTGGTTGATGCTTCAAAGCAATTAAATTGGCCTCAAAAGCTTGTTCTAATGTATTGAAGTGTGCAGCGAGAACGCCTACTTCTTTCTCTGGAAGTGGGTCTAATTGCAGCTTAATTTCGGTAACAAAGGCCAAAGTGCCTTCCGAGCCGGCAATGAGTTTGCAAAAATTGAATTTTTCTTTGCTTTGGGTAAAAACAGAAGTTTCGAGTAATTGGTCGAGGGCATAGGCATTATTCCGGCGGTGAATAGAGGGCTTGGGGTAATTATTCCGAATTTCTTCCTGATTTTTTGGCTTAGAAAGTATTTCTTTTATATGGCTATAAATTTTTCCTTCTAAGCTATTTAAAGTATATTTTTGATTAAATTCCGATTTACTCAGCGCGTTAAATTCTACGAAAGACGCATTGCTAAGATAAGCTTTTACACTAATTGTTTTATCGCGCATACTACCATAGACCAGCGAACGGGCTCCGCATGAATTATTGCCAAGCATCCCGCCAATTTTACATCGACTGGCAGTAGAGGTCTCTGGCCCAAAAAAAAGGCCGTAAGGTTTTAAAAACAGGTTTAGTTCGTCTAAGTTTACTCCGGCTTGTACTCTGACCCATTTTTGCTCCTGATTAAACTCAATAATTTTGTTCTGATATTTAGATATATCAACCACAATCCCTCTGCCCACTACCTGACCGGCGAGTGAAGTGCCTGCTGCACGTGGAATTAGGCTGATTTTATGCTTGATGGCAAATAATATTACTTGCCTTATATCTTCATCTGTTTTTGGAAAGCAAACTGCCTCCGGGGTTTCTTTATACGCTGAAGCATCGGTAGAAAAGAGAAGGCGATATAGATTGTCGGTTTTTATTTCGCCCTGAAAATTCTTTTTTAGGTCTGTGAAATCTTTTCTATGCATAGCGAAAAATATATAAAAAAAAACGTGCTATGCAAAGGCATGGCACGTTCTATCAAAAAAAATTTTGATTATTCTCCCGGAGAAATAGCTTCAACCGGGCAAACATCTGCACATGCACCACAATCTGTACAAGTGTCGGGGTCTATTGTATAAAAGTCATCACCCTCAGAAATCGCTTCTACAGGGCATTCATCGAAACATGCACCGCAAGCAGTACATTCTTCTGGATTAATTTTGTAAGCCATAATTCAATTTTTTTAAAATTAATAAAATCTTATTTTCATTATTAATAAGGCGCAAATATAAAAATATATCATTAATTAAATATATTTTTTAAACATATTAGCTTTTTTTTAAACAAATTTTAAACCTTAAAATGCTCATAAAACGCTATTAAAATAGTCAAAAATAGTTTGATATTTTGGTAAGGATAAATCCTCTCAGCATCTTAATAGAGCAATAAAGAAATGAGACTGGTCATTAACCAAATTTTTCGTAAATTTGTAGTTATAGAGTCAATCCAAGGGGAAGTGCTATGGCACAAAGAAAGAATTAAATTTAGGAAATTCAGATTTTAAAACATTGTTGTCCGATAAAAATACTTGTTGTCTTGATATAATTTCATGTATATATCTTCAAAAAACTTGCTTGAACAACGTTTATTGGTATCTGACAAAGTACTGCGTTTGGGTATAGAATTTAATCCTAAGTGATTTATATTGCTTGAATTTGTTAGAACACTTACAACAAGCTTTCTTATATAACTTACACCCTCAAAAACAGAATAAAGCATAACAATGATATGATTATATGTTGTAAACTTTTTTGTATATCTGTCTGCCTTGTTTTTCAAGCTAATGCGGTTTGTTTTTGATTTATCTATGAGTTTTGTCTAAAAACCGGTCGGATGGATAGATTTATTAAAAATGTAAAAATAGATAACTCACTTACAATTGATTAATGAAGCCGTTAGACCAATTTTGATACAAATTTACTTTTTTATCATTGGACTCATCTATGTATTTTAATATTTGTGAAAATATTGGCTGATGGATAAAATTTGTACCTTTGTTTAATTCACCATTGCTTAACATCCGTCCGACCGCTTCAAACGGTCAGACGGGTATGTTTATGAATGGACACTAAATTATTGGCTAAGAATTTTCCTTTCTTTTGCTTACTTTTCTAAGGCCTCTAATGCTTTTTGAATAACATTATCATTTTGATTTAGAATAGGATAAAAGCCTTTATCATCAAAAATATTCCGAATAATATAAGCTTTTGTACGAATTAAAATTTCGTTTTTAGAAATTTTAATATCTGAATTGTTGGGTTTTATCCCTTTTTTATTACAAAAAGCCTCTAATTCCTGCATTAAATTTTCATGTCCCAAATATTGGTAGAGGGCTTTATAGTTTTTATACTTTTTGAGTATTTTGCGGCGCTCGTCTGTGTATTGCAGTGCAAATTGATATACATATCCACGATTTACTATTCGGCTGAAATAAGGGCTGTAATAAGTCGTATCAACGGGTACAAAAATATCGGGCATAATACCGCCTCCTCCATAAACTATTTTACCTTTAGGCGTGGTAAATTTTAGAGAATCGGGAACATGAATACTGTCTTTGTGCTCTAATTCACCGGATAGCATTCGGTGATAAACTTCCTCCTCGTAGGCTTTTACCCCATTTTTGTATGATTTCTGGATACAACGCCCCGTTGGAGTATAATAACGGGCGGTAGTCAGGCGAATGGCTGAACCATCGTTAAACGTGATCGGTTCCTGTACCAGACCTTTCCCAAAGGTACGGCGTCCGACTATTAGTCCTCTGTCGTTATCTTGAATAGCGCCCGAAACAATCTCACTAGCCGAAGCTGTCCATGAATCTACTAAAATAACAAGCTTATCTTTTTCGCAAGTTCCTTTATCTGTCGCCACATAGTCATACCGTGGTCTGGAGCGTCCTTTTGTATAAACAATAAGTTTACCTTCGGGCAGAAATTCATCGGCAATTCGTTTGGCAGCTTCTAATAAACCCCCTCCATTACTTCTTAGGTCGAAAATGAGCTTTTTCATCCCCTGTTTGTGGAGTTTAACAACGGCTCTTCGAAATTCATCGGCACTGGTAATGGCAAAACGACTCAGTTTAACATAGCCTACACTGTCGTTAATCATATACGCCGAATTTATACTGTACAGCGGTATTTTATCTCGGGTGATTTCAAAATGAAGCAAATCTTTTATTCCATTGCGTTTTATTCCAACTTTTACTTTTGTTCCCCGTGGACCCTTTAAATTTTTAATTACATTCGCATTACGGATATGGACACCGGCAATTAGGCTATCATGTACCGTAACAATTTTGTCGCCGGGTAAAATACCTACTTTTTCGCTAGGGCCTCCAGAAATGGTATTTATGATGTAAACAGTATCATTTTTAATGTTAAACTGAACACCAATTCCGTCAAATTCACCTTCTAAGGGTTCGCGTACTTCTTTAAGTTCTGCTGCCGGAATGTAGATACTATGCGGGTCTAAGTTAGATAATATTTCAGGAATAGTTGATTCTATCAGCTTTTTTGCTGGGAGGGAATCTACATAATTATTTTTAATGAGGTTTAGGACTAAGTCTATTTTGCTATAATAAGCTTTATCACTCTTGTTATTGACATTTTTGGCCAGTAGGTTTCCTAAAAGAATCCCAGCTGCCAAACAAAGAGACAACCAGAAGGCTATCCATGCTTTTTTTTGAATTTTATTACTCATAATTTTTATTTTATACCTAACTGTTATCAAAATAGCGAAAAATTTTTATTATTTCATTTTAATTAAAATATTACAAAAGTATGCAGAACTAATTGGATATTGATTCGGTATTAATTTTTATTTGAGTTGAAAGTGTTCGACTTTTATTTCTGCTCTTTCGAGCAAGTCCAAGCCTTCAGTAATTCTGTATTTTTCGATGAATACAACCCTTTTAATCCCAGCTTGAATAATTAATTTTGAACATTCAATGCAGGGCGAGGTGGTAACGTATAAGGTTGCATCCTGGCTGCTATTGTTTGATTTTGCTATTTTTGTGATAGCATTGGCTTCGGCGTGTAATACATACGCTTTGGTTTTTTCCGATCCATCTTCGCAGATGTTCTCAAAGCCCGAAGGTGTTCCATTATAGCCATCTGAAATAATCATTTTATCTTTAACGAGAAGTGCGCCTACTTTTCGACGTTTGCAGTATGAATTTTCAGCCCAAATTTGAGCCATTTTCAAGTAGCGAATATCAAAAGAGAGTTGTTTCTTGGCCGTCATGCTTTTTTTTCTTAATATAAAAGTGCGAATATACAAAATTGAATGGAGCGTAAACCTTAATAATATACAAAAACGCCGAAAATATGAAATTTATGGCGTTTTTAAAAAATAATTTTATAGAGCTATAAATTGCAATACATTGTTATAAAGTAGTTATATCTTTTTGTGAGAAGTATATATTTATGACTTTATAATAATTTATAATTATTCGTTTTACATTTATTACCGAACAATTTCTTAATTTTAAAAAAAAAGACCTCGTCCGAAGATTCTTTATCCTTTTAAAGCTTCAGCACCGCCTACTACTTCTAATATTTCAGTGGTAATAGCAGATTGTCGAGCTTTGTTGTAATTTAGTTTCAACATTTTTACCATTTCTTCGGCATTGTCGGTAGCTTTATGCATCGCAATCATCCGCGCACCATGCTCCGAAGTGTGAGAGTCTAAAATAGCTTTATAAAATTGTGTTTTTAGCGATTTAGGAATCAAATCATTGACAATAAATTCCATTGATGGCTCAAAAATATAATCTGCTTTTTGTTTTGAATCAGTGGCTTTGATTTCTACCGGTAAAAATTGTTCTTCGCTAAGAATTTGTACCGCTGCATTTTTAAACTGATTATAAATAAGGATAACTTTATCATATTTTTTCCTCTTAAAATCAGTCATAAAATCCTGAGCAATTTGAGCTGCATTTTCATAATTTAAGTTATCAAAAATAGGATTATAGTCTTTAGTAATACTATAGCCTTTATGTTTCACAAAATCAGCTGCTTTTTTGCCTACGGATATAAAATCAAGATTCCCAGTAGATAATTGTGTACTGAATTGATTCTCTGCTATTTCAACTGCTTTCTTGCCAACATTACTATTGAACGCACCGCATAATCCACGATTAGAAGATATCAATACCAGACAAACCCGTTCGATAGATCGACTTTGGGCATAAGGGTTATCTTCCGGATTATCTAAACTGACACTCAGATTGGCCAGTATTTCATGCATTTTTTCGGCATAAGGACGTAATTGCAAAATTGCATTCTGTGCTTTTTTTAATTTGGCGGCCGAAACCATCTTCATCGCAGAAGTTATTTGCATTGTAGAAGAAACGGATGTGATTCGGATGCGTATTTCTTTTAAATTTGCCATGCTTTGTGCTCAATTTTATAGATTAATTCAACAGAGATTGAACTAATTCAATATATTCTTTTTTTGCTTCATCGGAAGATTTTCCTTTTTCTTTTGCCCAGGCATCAAATTTTGCTGCTCCTTTAAAGTCAAATCCTCCCGGACGGTCGCCATGAACATCGTCATCGCTTGCTTGTTTGTAAAGAGCATATAATTTTAATAACTTGTCGTTTGAAGGACGCTCAGATAGTGTCTTAACGTCCTCTTGGGCTTTTATAAATTGTTCGTCTAAAGTCATTTGTTAAGCTTTAAAATGTTCTGAAATTTTTTCTGCTACTTCATCTAAAACTTTTGTTTCGGTATCAGTATATTTCCCTTTTGCTAAGGCATTAAGAGTTTCTTTATGCTTGATTTCCAGATACTCTAAATATTCTTTTTCAAAGTCTTTAATCTTATTTAAGGGAACATTTTTTAATAAATCTTTTGTTCCACAATATATAATAGCGGTTTGTTGTTCTACGCGGGAAGGAGAATATTGCCCTTGTTTCAGAATTTCTACATTGCGTGCTCCTTTTCCAAGCGTGGCTTTGGTTGCCGCATCTAAATCTGAACCGAATTTTGCAAATGCTTCTAATTCACGATATTGTGCTTGGTCTAATTTCAGAGTACCTGCTACTTTTTTCATAGATTTAATTTGTGCACTACCTCCAACACGCGACACTGAGATACCTACGTTAATGGCCGGGCGTACGCCGGAGTTA
>CAYQXT010000144.1:0-8887 GCA_964421365.1 uncultured Bacteroidaceae bacterium | reverse complement strand
TTTTTTAATTTTTCTATGGTTGATAGGGTATTATTTTCGAGTTCGCTATATTGATATACGTTCAGCCATTTGGAAGAGCCAAGCGCAATATCCGGATTTACTTTGTACTCATTTATGTTTTCGATGATGTGCACGTCCTGAACGCCGAAACAATCGGCCGAACGAAGCACGGCGCTGGCGTTGTGGGCTTGATACAAGTCCTCTAAAACAAGGGTAATATAACGGGTTCTATCTTTGATAATACGCTCGAAAAGTTCTTTGCGGTGTGCACTTACCGACTGGGATAAATAATTAATTAGAGCTTTCTTTTTGTGCATTTCTATGGCTTCATTTTATTTCTGCGATAATGCAAAAAAAAAACGAAAAGGGAAAATATTTTTTTCAAACAGCAAAATATGGGGATAAGCAATGGTGAATTATTGATTGTGAATTGTTAATCCTGTTTGTTGCTAAAGAAGAGCTTCTACTTAAAAAAAATGATATACAAATAAATATATCTGTGTGCTTAATAACACAAAGAGCGAAACCTTTTTTTTACTTCATCGACTGCACAAGGAATTGAAGCGGTATACCGCCGCAGGCGAAGTCCGGTTGACACGGCAAAAAAGAGTGTAGCGACTAGCGGAACTCCTTTTTTGCCGATGTTTTGCGGGCTGAGGTAAGGGGGAGTATAAGCGAAAAAGTCCGCTCGGATGCCGAAATTCCTGATTTTTACATCTTTTTACATTAAAATTTAAAGTTTTATTTTATAAATTTGTACTTTCGCCGTCTTAAAAATGCTAATTTAAAATCAAATGAAAAAAATAGTTGTTATATTTGCCTTATTATCAACATGGTCTGCCCTCTTCTCTCAGGAAACGATTACCGGAAAAGTACAAGATATTCATACGCACGAAATTCTTTCGGGGGTTAATATTTATCTACCAGAATTAAACAGGGGGACTTATTCGGACGCAAAAGGAAATTTTAAGTTAGAGAATTTGCCCAAAGGTTATTTTAATTTGCAATTTTCGTTTATTGGTTATGAAACCAGTGTCGAAAAAATTAATACTATAAAAGCGAAAAATAGACTTATTAATTTGCATCCGACTGTGGTTGAATCGCCTGAGGTGGTTATCTCTGCCGGGCGCTACTCTTCGCAACACGAAAATGCGATTCAAATTATGGCTATCTCTAAGGCTGATTTGCAATCGGGGGGCTCTCCATCGTTTATGCAAAAGATAGCCGATATTCCGGGCGTGGATTTAATAAGCAAGGGAATTGGTGTTAGTAAGCCGGTAATCAGAGGATTATCAATGACTAATATTCTACTATTAAATAATGGTATCCGTATGGAAAATTTCCAGTTTTCGGAAGATCACCCTTTTATTATTGATGAATTTGGTGTGGATAAAGTTGAAGTGATAAAAGGGCCTGCCTCTTTGCTCTATGGTTCGGATGCCGTTGGGGGGGTGATAAATATTATTCCCGAAAAAGCAGCTCCCAAAGGAAAAGTACTGGCCGATTATGATTTAAAATACTTCAGTAACACCAAAGGATATGCCACAAGTGCAGGCGTTAAGGGAACGGAGAAAGATTTTTTTTGGATAGTTAGAGCCGGAACAAAATCGCATCAGGATTATACCGCAGGAAATGGTATAGTTGTGCCTAACAGCCGTTTTAATACCACTAATTTGAAATTATCTACCGGAATAAATAAAACTTATGGGCGTTTTAAGCTCTATTACGATAATACAAACATGAAATTGGGTATGGCTGTACCCCCAGCTATCGCTCTGGTGAAGGACAATGGACGAAAAAATGGTGTTTGGTATCAGGATTTGAGTAGTCAGCTTATTTCTTCAAAGAATACTCTGTTTTTTAGCAATTTGAAGTTAGAAGGAAATTTTGCCTTTCAGAGCAACCGCCGTAAGCTTCAAACTTCTGATTTAATGCCTGTTTTTACTAATGTGGATATGCTTTTGAATACACTAAACGCTGAAATTAAAGACATTTGGACAATCAGTCCTAAAGTAGAATTGAGCACTGGTTTGCAAACTATGTGGAAGCAAAACCGAAATTTTGATGCCCCTGAGCATGTTTTGCCGGATTTCCAGTCGGTTGATGCTTCAGCAGTTTCGCTTTTGCAACTTACTTTTAATCATACTTTGCATTTTCAAACGGGCTTTCGTTACGATTACCGGCAATTGGATGTTCCGGCTCAAAGCGATGAGGATCACAGCATGCAGAATTTCAATAGAGCTTACAATAATTTCAGCGGCTCTTTTGGCGGCACGTTTTATTATAACGAACATTTGCTTCTTCGGGCTAATTTTGCTTCGGCATACCGGAATCCGAATGTAGCAGAACTTACCCAAAATGGCGGTCATGGCGTGCGCTACGAAGAAGGAAATAGCAATCTTAATTCCCAACGAAATTACGAAGCCGATTTAAGCGTACATTATCATGTAAAACGCTTTAGTATGGATATATCCGTTTATAATAACAAGATAAGTGATTATATTTTTTTAAGTCCGACTAACGACACTATTAATAGCCGGCGTGTTTATGCTTATATGCAACAGAATGCTACGCTTAAAGGTATCGAGTTAATGAATGAAATTGCAGTAACGACTCATATTGACTTCAAAGTAAATTATAGCTATATTTCGGCTATTCAATCGGATGGAAACTATTTGCCATTGATACCACAGAACAAGCTAAAGGTAAGTTTGAAATTTCATGAGCCTAAAATTGCCTTTTTGAAAAAGCCTTTTTTGAAAATAGGCGCTGTTTATGCTTTCGACCAGAATCGGCCTTCTATTTTTGAGACAAAGTCGCCGGCATACTATTTATTTAATGCTTCTCTGGGAACAAAAATAAAAGTAGGTGCGAATAGGCTTGAGTTTAGCATCAATTCGACTAATCTTCTTGACCAGATGTATATCGACCATTTATCTACCTTAAAGGATTTAGGCTATGGAAATCCAGGCAGGAATATTAGTTTTAGCCTGAGAATCCCACTGGAATTGAACTAAAAGGTATTTATAAGCAATAGTAAATTATTAATGGTGAATTGTTAATTCTATTTGTTGCTAAAGAATTACTCGTTTTCTAAATGTAATATACAAATAAATATTTTAGGGTGCTTTTTCGTGTAATTTGTGGATAAAAAATATTTATTGGACTTTGCGGATGTATATCGATTACAAAAAGAAAAGGCTAAAATTGGCTAATTTTTACAAAAAGTCAGGTTTAGATTTTTATATTTATGCTAATTTATTGATTTATACTTAGTTTGTTGGATTTGCATTAGCGAGTGATTGAGCGCTTTCTTCGCTCCATTTTGTACATAAAAATATTGTTTTTTGAAAAAAAAATTTAGAGAGAAATAAATTGAAATTATCTTTGTACGATAGTTTCAAGTTGTGAAATGACAAATAAAAAATTTATCATAGGCGTTAGAGAACATAATTATTTGGGATTGGTTTTAAATGCCTATTGGGTTACGCCGGAAAGAAACAAAGATTTTTATACTAAGATTGAAGCACTTAGCTTGGAAAAAGAAGATGAAGTTACCCTTGTTGAGTCCAAAATTCTTCGTTTGATTAATCAGAATAGCGACCACGAATTGCTTCGGGTCTTTAGCAAAAAAAAAAAAATTAGCACTCAGGATTTTTTTACTTCCATGAAACAAGAATTTTTCAAAGAGCGTATCCGGCCATATATAGAATTACGTTTTAAGAAAATTTTAGACCTTTTAATTGAAAACGAACTTCCGCTATTTTTTAAATTAGGGGCGAATATCCATTTTGATGATGAGATTAGGGTGAAAACAGTGGCAGCCAAAGCCATATTTAATTTTACCAAAAAAAACGATCATACCGAATATTTTTTAAGCATTCTTCAGGAGAGTAAGGAAACTAATTTGTTCAATAAACCATTTTATATATTAGTCAACGAACCTGCTTATGTGATAATAAACAGTGAGTTATTTCATTTTGAAGATATCGATAGCAAAAAACTACTTCCATTTTTCCTTAAAAAATATGTATCGATAGAAAAACGCTTAGAACAAACCTATTATGAAAAATTTATCCTTCATTCGCTTAATAAATATGAAGTTAAGGCTTTGGGATTTGTAATTAAAGAAATGAAGCTTCAACCTAAGCTCAAAATTCAATTACAGACCGGTTTAGACGGTAAATTATCCTTTTTAGCTTTTTTTTTCTACGGCAAAGAGTCTATTGCGGTGCATTTGTCCGTTAAACCCAAGGTTTGGTTTGAAAAAAAAGAGGATAGATTTACTTTTTTTCGTCTTCATAGAGCCGTGGAGGTAGAAAACGTATTACTTTCTAAATTAGCTAATATAGGAATTGTTCAGGAAAATGAGCAGGTTTTTAAAATCAAAGATATTCATATAGAAAATATAGATGATTATAATTTTGATACTGTAAATTGGCTTAATCAGCATAAAATAAATTTGGAGAAAGAAGATATTGAGTTGATTGAAAGTCAGAAAAGTAATAAGTATTATACCGATTTTATTTCTCTGAATGTAGAGAATAAGCGCCGAAAAGATTGGTTTGATTTAAAGGTTGTTGTCGAATTAGATGGTTTTAAGATTCCTTTTAGTCGATTTAAAAGAAATATTGAAAACGAAGATCGCGAATTCAAATTGCCCAACGGTAAAATTATTATTCTGCCTAAAGAATGGTTTAAAAAGTTTCATTTTTTGGTAGAGGAAGGCGAGGATATTATGGGCTGGATTCATGTGGATAAAAAGAAAGCCCTTTTTTTGTCCGAGATGGAAGAAATTGAGCAAGATTCTGATGAATATCTGGGGCATTTAGTTGCTATTTATAATAAGAAAATAGAACCACTTCCTGTACCTAGCAACTTAAATGCCCAATTAAGAAGTTACCAGCAAATGGGATTTTCCTGGCTAGCCGAATTGTCTAACGAAAATTTGGGAGCCTGTTTAGCCGATGATATGGGACTTGGAAAGACCATTCAGGCCATTAGTTTTATTCAATATTTAAAAGAAGTCTCTAAACAACCAAAATCAGACACAAATAAGTCTGAGTATGAGCTTTTTGAACATGAAAAACGAAAATTTGCAGCTCTCGTTGTGGTGCCTACCTCTTTGGTTTACAATTGGCAGAGTGAAATAGAAAAATTTACCCCAGAAAATAAGGTGGCTTTATATATTGGTCTGGCACGCCATGATATACAGTTTCTGGATTTTGATATAATAATAACTACATATGGCGTTATTCGTAATGATATAGAAACCCTTAGTAAAAAAATCTTTTCGCTCATTATTTTGGATGAAAGTCAGTATATTAAGAATCCAAATTCCAAGATTTATAGGGCAATTAGTGAGTTAATCGGAAAACACAAAATAGTGCTTACCGGGACGCCAATAGAAAATAGTTTATCTGATCTGTGGGCACAAATGGATTTTATAAATCCCGGACTTTTGGGTAATTATAGCTATTTTAAAAAGAATTATCTGCAAGAAATAGAAAAATATCAAAACGAAGAAGTCCGCGACCGTTTCAAAAAACTAGTAAATCCTTTTATTTTACGTCGAACCAAACAAGAAGTGGCCAAAGATTTACCGCAACTTAGTGTGCAGACTCGCTATTGTTTGCTTAGTGAGAAACACCAGAAATTATACGAGGAAGAAAAGTCGAAAGTTCGGAACATTATTATAGAAAATGGGGAGAATCCCGGCTTCTGGAGAAAAAATAGGATGCTTGTATTGCAGAGTATTGGGAGATTAAGGCAGTTGGCAAACCAAATATCATTAGTTGAGCCTCAGAATACCGAAATTTCAGAAAAATTTTTGGAAATACTACGTGTGAGCAGAGAAATCATACAAGAAAATCATAAAGTATTGTTGTTTTCTTCTTATGTGAAAATATTGAAAATTTTTCAGGCCGAATTCGAGAAAGAGAACTTATCTTATGCTTTGTTAACAGGCGAAATGTCAAAAAAACAACGGGAGAAAAATATTGCAGATTTTCAGTCTGATAAAAATATCAAATTATTTCTACTTTCTATAAAAGCCGGTGGAGTTGGTTTAAATCTTACCGCTGCTGATTATGTAATTATTATCGATCCTTGGTGGAATCCGGCCGTAGAAAATCAGGCCATAAATAGAGCACATCGAATCGGACAGAATAAAAATGTGATGGTTTATCGCTTCATTAGTAAAAACACAATTGAAGAAAAAATAAAAAAATTACAAAATAAAAAACAAGCTCTTTCTGATGAAATACTTGATTTCGAGAAAGATATGAATCTGGAGATGGAAGAAATAAAAGCTTTATTTAATTAATTTTTGTTATTTAAAAAAATAATACTATTTTTAAATAGAAAAATATTTTAAAATGAAAAGAATTCTGAGCCTAGGTTTATTGCTATATTTGTCTGTTTTTCAGGCGAGTGCACAAAAAGTTATTGATGTAAGTAAATCAAATCAATGTACAAATCCGTATGCATTATCCACAGCTGAAGTGAATGGCCCTTTTGGTCAGCCTTCTGAGAGTGGTATTGAAATTTTTGGTCGTAAAGAATATGCAGCATGGTTTAAGATGTTGATTACTCAGGATGGCAAACTTATTTTTGATATTGTTCCCGGAGATTCGGCAGATAATTACGACTTTCAGCTTTATAAGTATGATCAAAGTCCTGATTTTTGCTCCAAAATTAAAGCTAATATATTGAAACCCATACGATCAAATTTTTATGGCTCAGATTTACAGGTAAAGGGACGAACGGGATTATCGGTTCTTGGTAACGGAAAAACGTATAATAAAGCGATTTCGGTGAAAAACGGAGAAACCTTTTATCTGAAATTGTCGAATTTATTAGCAGAAAGAAGCGGAAACCTTTTTGTTGTGTTTAATTATCTGAAAACTTATCATTTGAAAGGAAATATTAGTAGTGTCGAAGAGGCTGGCAGAAATATTAAAGATGTACAGTTAAGCTGTTTAGATACACGAAATTCTGAGTTTATAGGAAAAACTTCTACCGACAAAACAGGAGGTTATGATCTTGAAATTGGAGTAAAAGACAAAGCGCACGAATTTCCTTTTTACGATTTTACAATCTATCATCCCAAGTATTTAATTTTTGATACAGTAGTTTCCTCAACAGGTCTTCTGAATTTGATCTCGAAACCGCTAGATATTAAATTGGTTAAGCTGAAAAAGAATATGAAATATCCCGAAGTGATATTTTTTTCTCCCAATTCACCTAATTCATTAGTCGAACCCGAATCATATCAGACGCTTAGAAAAATATACAAACTTCTTTCTTTAAATAAAGACGTTACGATTAATTTAGAAGGGCATTCCAACGGTTTTTACCCAAGTACTGAAATAGACCAGCGTCTTTCCGAAGGAAGAGCTCAGGCAGTTAAAGATTATCTTATTAAACAGGGTATTAGTCCAAAAAGGATAAGAATACATGGTAATGGATGCAAAAAAATGTTATTTCCTTACCCTCTAAATGAAAAAGAAGAAGGATATAATAGAAGGGTGGAAATTTTTATCAATAAAATCAAATAAATTTTACCATATTTAAGCGTGGAAAAATACGTTATTATTAAAGTAAAAATTAGATATATTTGTCCAAATTTAATAATGAAAATATAGAACTTATGAAAAAATATATTGGAATATTCGTTTTAATTTTGATTTTGGGTGTACACGAATCTAAGGCACAGGATGATAAATTTAAGGCATTAATGATTTATAACTTTACCAGAGTCATAGGCTGGCCTGCAGACTATACACAAGGCAATTTTGTGATGGAGGTTATCGGAGATTCTCAGGTTTTAAAAGAGTTGAAGAATATATCGCAAACCAAAAAAGTAGGTGCTCAGACTATTGAAGTGAAAGGAATTAGTGCACCTACGGATATGGGAAAATGTCAGATTATTTATATTCCGGCTGGTTCATCTAAATTTTTGCCCGATATTTTAAGTCTTACAAAGGGAACGGCTACTTTGGTTATCAGTGATAAACAAGGCTTAAAAGAAGTAGGTTCTTGTATCAATTTTTTTGCCGAAGATGGGCAGTTAAAATATGAAGTTTTAATCAATAATATGAAAACTAAAGGATTAATTCCTTCTACTAGCTTAACCGAACCAGAAAATGCTGTGAAAATTCAGTAATTTGCTAGTATAATATTTCGGTGCGTGTATTTCTTTCTCAGAATTGTCACTTCTTGAACTATTTTGTGGTTTCTGGATGATAAAGGCAATATGCACCGAAATATTTGTTGAAATAGAGTATTTTATCCAAAACTTCATATTCCTGAAGAATCAATGATTATTCATTAGCTATTATTTATGTCTGTTCTTGAATGCCGGGACTTAACTGTGGGCTATACGCTTAAAAAAGCTAAAAAAAAACTTATTCATGATTTGAATTTCAAATTTGATGAGGCTGAGCTTGTCAGTTTGTTGGGTGCTAATGGCATTGGAAAATCAAGTTTACTCAGAACACTAATAGGAAATTTATCTGCTTTAAGTGGTTCTGTATTAATTGACAATAAGTGTTTGAGCGCTTTTTCTGCACCTCAATTGGCCAGGCAGATAAGTTTTGTGAACACTAAAAATACAGTAGCCTTTAATCCTTCTGTTTTTGAGTTTGTTGCGCTTGGTAGAACACCCTATTTGTCATGGAGTAATATACTTAGCCAAGAAGATGAAAAGCAGATTTACACAGCTCTCGAACAGCTGCATATGGAGCGATTTATCATGCGAAAGATAAATACACTCAGCGATGGGGAGAGGCAGAAAGTGGCTATTGCAAAAGCCTTATGTCAGGATACCCCTATTATTTTGTTTGATGAACCAACTGCCTTTTTGGATATTGAAAATAAATTTGAG
>CAYQXT010000143.1:0-8901 GCA_964421365.1 uncultured Bacteroidaceae bacterium | reverse complement strand
TTATTGTAGCTATTGCCGCTGCCGAAGCTTCGGTAGCCATAGCCCTGTTTATTAATATGTACAGGTTATATAATAATATTGATGTAGAGAACATTAGCGAAATGAAATATTAATTTATTGAAAAAATAAAATAAATTATGGATTACTCATATACTATTTGGATACCTTTAATCCCACTTTTCATGTTCCTGTTTATAGGACTTATGGGAGAAAAGATGAAAAATTCCACAGCCGGAATAGTTGGCTCTGCCGGATTACTTATTTCCACCGCATTGTCTTACTATACCGCTTATCTCTACTTCTTTAAAGTAGGGCAGCTTGGTGGTGCGTTTAAAGCCCTTACGGCATTTAATGTAGAATGGCTACGCTTTACAGATAAACTCAGCATTCACATGGGCGTTATGCTCGACCCCATTTCGGTCATGATGCTTATTGTTGTTACTACCGTTTCATTAATGGTACATATTTATAGCATTGGTTATATGGAAGGTGACAGAGGATTTCAACGATTTTTCTCGTTTTTATCACTCTTTACCTTTTCAATGTTGGGATTGGTTATTGCTACCAATATCTTTCAGATGTATATTTTCTGGGAGCTTGTCGGTGTATCATCCTATTTGCTCATCGGCTTCTACTACGAAAAACCTTCGGCTGTGGCCGCCGCCAAAAAAGCTTTTATTGTTACACGGTTCGCCGATTTCGGTTTTCTGGTAGGTATTTTATTCCTGTCTTTCTATACCGGAACTTTTGATTTTGATGTATTAACAAGCGGTGATGGCAGTATATTTGCCAGCATGGCTTCCGCCTCTTTTATGGGAGTTAGCGCCATTACATGGACTCTAATCCTCATTTTTCTTGGAGGTGCCGGTAAATCAGCCATGTTCCCGTTCCATATCTGGCTTCCTGATGCTATGGAAGGTCCTACGCCCGTGTCGGCATTAATACATGCTGCGACCATGGTTGTGGCTGGAGTATATTTAGTAGCCAGAATGTTTATCATTTTCCACTTTCAGGCTCCGGGAGCTTTAGAAGTGGTCGCTTATGTCGGAGCATTTACGTCCCTGTTTGCGGCCGTAATAGCCATTACACAGTTCGACATTAAACGAATTTTAGCCTTTTCAACTCTCTCACAAATCGGTTATATGATGCTTGCACTAGGTGTTTCGGGCTATGGTGGCGAAGAAGGATTAGGCTATATGGCCTCTATGTTCCATTTATTTACACACGCCATGTTTAAAGCTCTTTTATTCTTGGCGGCCGGTTCTATTATTCATGCCGTGCATACCAACGACTTAAGAGATATGGGAGGCTTGCGCAAATATATGCCAATAACTTACTTTACGTTTGCAGCAGCATTCCTTGCCATCAGCGGAATTCCTCCTTTTGCAGGTTTTTGGAGTAAAGATGAAATTATTGCAGCTACCTTCCAGCATTACAAATTAATCTTTTATTCTTCGGAATTTGTCGCCGGTTTAACAGCTTTCTACATGGCTCGACTATTTTTTACTGTATTTCACGGCCAAGAGACAAAATACGAGCATACGCCGCATGAGTCGCCTTTAGTGATGACAATTCCTTTAATGATACTGGCTTTAGGCGCTATTTTTGCCGGATTTATTCCTTTCCACGATTTGGTAACTTCCGATGGGGCAGCCTTTACAACACACATGAATTATAGTGTAGCGACTATTTCGGTGAGTTTAGGCTTACTGGGTATAATCATTGCCTATTTCTTATACTTTAAGAAAAGCGATGTACCTAATAAAATCACCAAATCTCTGGGCTTGTTCTATACCGCGACCCTAAATAAATTTTACTTTGATGAGATTTATTTGTTCGTAACCAAAAAAATCATTTTCAACCTGATTTCCAGACCAATTGCATGGTTCGACCGTCATATTGTGGATGGAGCAATGAATGGTATCGCTTGGATAGTAGAGCAATCTTCCTATAAAACAAAAAAACTACAATCGGGACAGTTATCTCAATATGGGCTTGTTTTTGTTTCGGGAGTAATTATACTAGTTTTATATTTTGCTTATTTGGCTTAATCAGAAAAAAATAAAATTATGAATATTTTATCTTTATTAATTCTAATACCTGTTCTTACCATTATTGGGATCGGAGCCGGCCGCTCACATAATACGGTGCGCTGGGTTGCTCTCTCAGGTATGTTTTTACAATTACTTACAGCCATTGCTCTGTTATTTATGTATTTTGCGGTTCGTAAAGCCGGAGTAACAGATGAAATGGTATTTTATCATGACATTGAGTGGTTCAAATCATTAAATATACATTATACAGTAGGGGTGGATGGAATAGCAGTAGCTATGATTCTACTTACCGGAATAATCGTTTTTAGTGGCATATTAGCTTCATGGGAAATGAAATATATGCAAAAAGAATTTTTCATATCCTTAATTTTACTCGCCACAGGAGTCTTTGGATTTTTTATTTCCATAGATTTATTTACCATGTTCCTGTTCTACGAGCTGGCCGTAATTCCAATGTATCTGCTTATCGGGGTATGGGGTACCGGGCCAAAAGAATATTCGGCCATGAAATTAACCTTAATGCTTATGGGGGGTTCGGCTTTACTAATGGTAGGCATACTAGGAATCTATTTTCATTCGGCTGCCGATGGCGGACAACTCACATTTAATCTCTTAGAAATTGCGAAAGTTAATATTCCACATGATGTGCAAATATACTTTTTCCCCTTTATTTTTGTTGGTTTTGGAATTTTGGGCGCCTTATACCCCTTCCATACCTGGTCGCCCGATGGTCATGCTTCTGCCCCAACGGCAGTATCTATGCTTCATGCCGGCGTACTAATGAAACTGGGAGGTTACGGTGCATTTCGCGTTGCCATGTTTCTTTTACCGCAAGCAGCCAAGGAATTAGCTTGGATTTTCATCATTTTGGCTACCATTAGTGTTGTTTATGGTGCTTTTGCAGTACTCTGGCAGAAAGATTTGAAGTTTATAAATGCCTATTCCTCTGTTAGTCATGTGGGTTTAATTACTTTTGCATTGCTGATGATGAACAAAACAGCTATGGATGGTGCCATTATCCAGATGATTTCTCATGGCTTGATGACGGCTCTTTTCTTTGCCCTTATCGGTATGATTTATGGCCGGACACATACACGCGACATTAACCAAATGGGTGGTTTAATGCGTATTATTCCATTTTTAGGCGTAGCATACGTAATTGGCGGTTTAGCTTCGCTAGGACTACCCGGGTTTAGCGGTTTTGTTGCAGAAATGACCATTTTTGTGGGCGCATTTCAACACCCCGATATTTTCCACCGGGTGGTAACCATTATGGCCATTTCTTCTATCGTTATTGCGGCTGTTTACATACTTCGTGTGGTAGGAAAATTATTATTTGGCCCCGTGTATAACAAGGAACATCTAAAATTGAAAGATGCCCAGTGGTTTGAAAAAGCAAGTGTGGTTCTTTTAATTATTGCTATTGCCGGTGTTGGTATAGCCCCCTTATGGCTATCCAATATGATTTCTGATAGTTTAACTCCGATTGTTACAAAACTGAGTGAGTTTAGTTCAATATATCCACATATTTTTTAAAATAGAAAGATGAATTTACAAGATTTTTTAACAATGCGTCATGAATTACTCTTACTAATAGTAGTAATGGTACTCGTTTTCGCGGAAATTTTTACCGACGAAAAATCCAAACACAAAATCATCAATTTAGCCATTATTCTGTTTTTTTTACAGGTAATAGTAGGATTTTTACCTATTCAGTCAGGCATCTTGTTTGGAGGTATGTTCAAAAATGATATGTTCCGTGCCACCCTAAAAAACATTCTGAATATAGGAGTATTCCTTGTTTTTCTACAATCGGCACAATGGCTCAAAAAAGAGGAGAATAAAGGTAAAATTAGCGAATATTTTATCTTACTGATAAGCACTTTAATCGGAATGTTCTATATGATATCTTCGGGCGACTTTTTAATGATGTATCTGGGTTTAGAGCTTGCAACAATACCCCTTACAGCATTAGCTGCTTACGAAAGAAAGAAAACAAAATCGGCCGAAGCCGGCATAAAATTATTGCTTATTTCGGCTTTATCCACTGGCATCATGCTATATGGAATCTCGATGATATATGGCACAACCGGATCCATTTATTTTACTGAAGTAGCGGCGAATTTCGGAAATAGTAGTCTGCAAATTTTAGGCTTTATCTTCTTCGTTGCTGGCTTTGGCTTCAAAATGTCATTAGTCCCTTTTCATTTATGGACTGCCGATGTGTACGAAGGTGCACCAATTGGCGTTACAGCTTATTTGTCCGTCATTTCCAAAGGTGCAGCCTCTTTTATCTTTATGATAATTCTATATCGTGTATTTAGCAGTATTATGGAAACATGGAGTACCTTACTTTATGTACTGGCTGTTTTAACCATGACAATTGGTAACTTATTTGCCATCCGACAAAATAATATGAAACGATTTTTAGCCTTCTCGTCTATTGCTCAAGCCGGTTTTATATTGTTGGGTATTATGGGGCGTGGGGATTTAGGCGCAACTAGTGTTGCTTATTTTATCCTTGTATATGTATTTACTAATTTAGGTGCATTTGGTGTCGTTTCGGCTATATACAATGCATCCGGTAAAGAAGATATACGCGATTATAACGGTTTGTATCAAACGAATCCAAAATTAAGCTTAGTAATGACATTAGCGCTATTTTCTCTGGCAGGTATTCCACCAGTAGCCGGTTTTTTTGGTAAGTTTTTCTTATTCACCAGTGCGGCTAGTCAGGGTTATTATATATTAATTCTAATTGGGGTACTAAATGCAACTATATCTTTATATTACTATTTAAGGGTAGTACGAGCAATGTTCATAGAGAAAAACGAAAATCCAATAAAAGCTTTTAAAACAGACAACTGGGCAAGATTAGGACTAATAATTAGTGTAATAGGCTTATTTGTGGTTGGATTTGCAGCTTCCATTTATGAAGCTATTTTCCATGTTGCCAATTTATTATAAATTTGCATAAAGAAATTTTTGAATAAAAATATAGGGATCATGACCAAATTTAATGCTAAACATATTGCCGAAGTGATTGGAGGTACGCTTTGCAGTCTTGTTGAAAAAGACATAGACAAAGAACGCCTGGACTTTTTAACTAAACTGCTTCAAAAAAATAATTATGAAGTTTTTCAGGAAGAAACAGGTGAAAATAAGTACAAAATTGGAGTTAGCGATTTGCTTTTTAATCCGGTGATAGATGTTTACAAGCGTAGGTTAAAAACGCTGGATGATAAAATCGTTTCGCACGAATACTGGCTACAAATACCAGAAAAACCTAAAGAATACGAATAAATAATGTAAATACTTTAAAGCCATACGAAAAAATCGTATGGCTTTTTCAATTTAGCCCTTTGGGGTTTAATACAGCTGCTACACTATTTTTATAGCTTCTGCCAATGGGTATTTCATCTCCATTTATTAAGATATTAAAGCTCGTAAAAGCCTCTATCTTTTTGATATTAACTATAAAAGAACGGTGAATCCGTAAAAAAATATCCTGAGGTAATTTTTCTTCAATATTCCCAATTGGAATTTTGGTAATAACCAATTTTTCTGAAGTATGCAATTTGATATAATCTTTTATACTTTCTATATAAAATAAATCAAAAAATTCTATCTTAACCATTCGTTTATTTTCTTTTACATAAAAGTAGCTTGGCTGCTTCTCTCTACCCTCTGCTTGTTTAGACAGGCTTATGCCTAAACTTTTTTGTTTATAAAATCGGTTTATAGATGCCATGAAACGCTCGAATGCAATAGGCTTAAGTAAATAATCCAGAACTTCAAGTTCAAAACTTTCTACAGCATAATTACGATAAGCAGTAGTAATAATTACTTCGGGACGACTATTTAAAGTTTTAAGAAAATCTATACCCGTTATTTTTGGCATTTGAATATCCAAAAAGACCAAATCAATCTTCCTATTTTTAAGGATTTGAAACGCCTCAACGGCATTATGAACCACTCCCTGTACCTCAAAATCATCAAAACGTTCCAAAAAGGAAGCTATAATTTCACAAGCTAAAGGCTCATCATCTACTATTAAACACTTATATTTCATCTTTTTAATTACTAATGACCAATTACTACGAACTGATGACCACCCCAATTGATAAACAAGTTAATACCTTACATTCACGCTACATTATACATTTTTCATTATTTAACGCTAAGGAGCACGAAAAAAGTATTCTCCTTATCCTCTATGGTCAATTCATAGTTACCGGTATGCAAAAGTTCAAGCCTGCGTTTCACATTTTTAAGCCCGATACCTTCCTGATAACTATGTACGGCTTTATTATTCTTCTCTTTTGTATTTTCAATTTGAAAGATTAATTCCTTTTCATTGATTTGCAAAATAATATGTATCCACGGATTTTCAAGACTTCCACTGATACCATGTTTAAAACTATTCTCCACAAAAGGAAGCAACAGCAACGGAGCAATGCTTTTACCCACCAGACTTCCTTCTATGTCAAATTCTATTTTCAGGCGCTCTCCATACCTGATTTTCTCTAATTCGATATAATTTTTAAGCATTTCTATTTCTTTATCAAGACTTACATAGCGAACATTGCATTCATATAAAATATAATTTAACAAGTGAGAGAGTTTTAAAACAACCTGAGGTGCTAAATCCGATTTTTTGAGTGTCAGGGCATAAAGATTATTTAAGGTATTAAATAAAAAATGAGGATGTATCTGCGCTTTCAATAATTTTAATTCAGCTTGAGCCTTTTCCATTTCAAGCTCTTGCTTAATTGACTGATTTTCATACCATTGTTTCAAAAACTTAATACTTAGCAAAGCAATAGATACAGTATATAAATTAATAATACCTTTTAACATGGCGGGCATGTAAAAAATAGGATATTTTAGAAAGTCTTTATAGTAAAGCGGAAAAGTAATTTCATAATACACCATACGCTGTAATATACTGAATACAAGAATACTAAAAACAAAAGAAAAAGTAAATAATAGATATTTTTTTTTGAGAAGAATTCGCATAACCAAAATATAGACGGTAAAGTAAGCGGTAATAATTCGTAAGGGCAATTGTATAAGTACCTCAATAAAACGTTGGCCGTAATCTTTTTCAAAACTGCCATAAACAGTGGCAATAAAGACAGTGTAGCCAATCCAAAAAATCAAATGCCATATTATTCGTTGCCAGCTAAATTCTTTACTATTATAGTTCAAATTCATTTTTCACTCATTTAAAAACTCTCAAAGGTACTATATTAGATGTATTTGTCTGAAAATAGTTGACGAAACGTATAGATTGATTGATTAAAGAGCACTCTTTTAGATATTTTGTAATTCAGCATCACAAAAAAGACAATTAACAACAAATTATAGCTATTAGTCTATTTTACTTTCATACAGATTCTTTTTTATACACTTTTGTGCTGGTAGGATAATAGGTTAATAAGAGTAGAAGGGGTGATGTTCGGGAAAGCATCACCCCACTTTTTTTATAAAAAAATCGTTAAGAAGCTCCTTACTTTTCTGTTTTATGTCTATTCAGTTTTCAAAACTGAACTTTAAAATTGACTTTTATACCAAAACATTAACTGTTTGATATAAATATAGCACATACAAGTTTATAAGTCAAAATACTACAAAATTATTGACTAGCAAAATTTACAGCTCATACCAGACTATTAGTATAAAATGTTTAAATTAATACTTGAGTCTTTTGTATGAAAAAATCAATCTATGAGTTTGGTCTAAAAATCGGTCGGACAGATAGATTTATTAAAACTGTAAAAATAGACAATTCACTTATAATTTATTAATGAAGCCCTCCGACCGATTTCGATACAGATTCACTTTTTCATACTGGATTCATTTATTAATCAAACAATTGCTAAAGTTTAACGAACAATTGTATGACAAGATTTCGATAATTTTTGATATAAAAACGCGATACTGATTCGGTATCACTTGCTCGCAACTTCAAAAGGTATCACTAACTGCTCACCATAATTATCTATTAGCGTAAGCGTATATTTTCCAGGACTTAACAAAACTTCTATTTCGTTATTTTCGGAAGTGGTAGCGTACAGCTTGTTATCAATATACCAAAATAAAGTTGCTTTTTTTTGGCGATGGGCAGCCCGAAAAACCACTCGCGAAGGCTTTCCGTCAAAATCAATGGGAATATAAACTTTTGTATTCGCTTTGGGATAAATCATCTGTATATTATGTTGAATTTGGCTGATATTCCGACATTTAGAACTAAAAGGTGGCAAAACTTTAAATTCGGGATGTTCTTTTTTGTAAAAATATTCCATTGTCGGCGGCAGAATAAACCAATTGCAGTGTTGCATTTCGACCGGATTGGCACAAGTGCTGTTTACCTGATATTTACCGTCTTTGCTAAGGTGTACACGGTGATGATAAGGGCAGGTTTGCGAATGCTCGGCACTTGGCAGTAATAAGAGTGTATCTTTATCATCGCAAAACTCACCGGCAAGGAAACCGGTTTTTCGACAGGTAACGACAGGAATTAGCTCATCAGCAGGCAATTCAAACCATTGTCGCGAAACCGGCAATAATCTAAATACTTGAAACAAAATAGGTGCAGCCACCCGAATACCAATTAAATCAGGACGACCTTCGCCATCGGCATTACCAACCCAAATTCCTACTACATATTTTGGCGTTACGCCTATCGACCACGCATCGCGAAATCCAAAACTAGTGCCGGTTTTCCATGCAATACGTTGCGAAGAACTGAAAGTTTGCCATGAATTTTCATTACTCGGACGCTCCAATTCAAGCATAGCTTTAAAGGCATAATAAATTCCGCCAGCAGGCAATACCGGATTAG
>CAYQXT010000142.1:0-8948 GCA_964421365.1 uncultured Bacteroidaceae bacterium | reverse complement strand
TTTCATCACTTTAAGCTTATCGCCTGCTTTTAATTTGCTAAATTTTGGCGACATATAGCCTTCTTCGACCTCTTTTATAAGTACTTCGAGTGCTTCGTCCTGCTCGGCGCTATAAATTGAGTATTCTCTGGTATCAATCACATCGGGCAATCCCAAAGCGATATGCTGGCCGGCCGTAAAATTCAAATCATGCTTATCAAAACGCAAAACAAAACTTGTTTTGCTTAAATTTCTCACTTCCTCTATTCCAGAGATTCTCATATTCTTTTCTAAAGATGCTTTAATCATTTTTGTTCTATATTATTAAATGGTTTGTTCAAACAAAATCATTTTCTGACTCAATTAAAACGCACGAAGAACGTAAAAACTTCACTTCCGACTCTCTCTCTATTTAAAATAAAATATTTATCCTCTGATTAACACACAACATAACAATAAGATAAACGATATCTAATTTAATTAAAATTTAGAGGAAAATTGGGATTCAGTAATTGTAGAACGGCATTAACAATTATAAAGAGGGTGCACGAGCGGACTTTACGCTTATACTCCCTCTTGCCTTAGCCCGCAAAATATCGGCACTTCAATCAAGTATTTCTCTTAATACTAAGCCTTTGCTACCGAAAATAAAAAAGCCCGATTTTCATCGGGCAAAAAAAATTGAGGTCGGTAGCGGATTCGAACCGCTGTAAACGGTTTTGCAGACCGCTGCCTAACCACTCGGCTAACCGACCAATTTTATATTTCGGTGCGCAAATATATAAAGAATTTGATTTACTCAAAATAAATATTCACATTTTTAAGTTTTACACAAATTAACATTATTTAAGATACCCTATTATTCACCAAAAACTTAAGTCCATTCTCGAATGAAAAATAAAGGATTAAAAAAAAAATCGTATCTTTGCAGAATTATAGAAAAAAAAAGGAAATGAGCAAGCTAAGAGTATTATTTGTATCGCAGGAAATTATGCCTTATGTTCCTGAAACACATATTTCAAAAATCAGTAGAAACCTACCCCAAGGCATTCAGGAATCGGGAAAAGAAATCAGAGCATTTATGCCCCGTTATGGCGTGATTAACGAGCGTCGTAATCAACTCCATGAGGTCATCAGGCTTTCTGGTATGAACCTGATTATTGATGATACCGACCATTCATTAATAATTAAAGTAGCCTCCATTCAAGCCGCACGAATGCAAATATATTTTATTGATAATGAAGATTTTTTCTCAAGAAAACTAAAAGCCTTGGATGCAGAAGGCAAAAATTTTGAAGATAATGACGAACGAGTTATATTCTTTGCCCGAGGAGTTCTGGAAACAGCTAAAAAATTACGCTGGTCGCCGGATGTAGTACATTGTCACGGATGGTTTGGTGCGCTCGTACCTATATATCTAAGAAAGTTTTATAAAGATGACTCTATTCTTAATCATTCAAAAATTGTCTATTCCATTTATAACGATAATTTTGAAGGCCAAATACCAAATGATTTAAAACGAAAAGTAGCCCTAGACGTTGGGGACAATGAAGGCTTAGAATTATTGGATAATCCAACTTACGAAAATTTATCTAAATTTGCTATCAACAATTCAGATGCGGTAATAAAAGGTCATCCCGATGCTTCTGATGATTTACTTAACTATGCTAAAGAGCAAGGAAAAGAAATTTTAGATTTTAAAGGAGAAGATGAATACATCGCCGAATTTTCTAATTTTTATGATGATTTGGTAAAGTAAATAGAAAATAAAAAAACATGAACAACAACAAAAAAACGACCCTTTTCTTAATTGGTATTCTAAGTTTTTTCTTAGGATTTCAGGCCTGTAACAAATTAGACGAAGTAGGTTACTCCCTACTCCCAAATGAAGACAAGCTGAGTGTAATTGAAACCGATAGTACAAACATTGGCTTAAAGACTCATTTGTCTCCCGATTCTCTGGATTCATACAGAGTCTCCAAAGCACTTTTAGGTGCCTATACAGATCCTGTATTTGGAAAATCTACGGCTGAATTTGTCTGTGAATTACTTAATGGTGGTGTCTATTATTTTAATGACACCATGACAATAGACTCAATGTATCTTTATCTGGCATACAGCGACAGCCTTTTAGAGAATGTTGGCTACGGTGATTTGACACAGCCTATAAATTTCTCCATACATAAGCTAAATCAAGTTCTAGACTCAACCACATACCAATCGAATACTGACATAAGCGGTTTATACAATGCAGATGCCATTTATAATGGTTCGTTTATTATAAATCCCAAAGATACCGTTTTAAAAATTTCTTTACCGAACTCTTTTGCTCAAGAGTTTATGGATTTAGACTCCATAAAAACTTTTGGCGAATTCAAAAAGGCCATTCCTGGTTTATACTTTAAACTGGAAGGCGACCAAAACAAAGGACTCATTTCTTTCGATTTAAGTTCTAATCTTACTCGAATTAATTTATTCTTCTCTAAAAAAGACATTCACTACGTAGCCTTATTCAGACTTCATAGCAATTTTAGTATTAACTTTAATTTGTTTAGCCACGATTTATCCGGAACAGAAGTTTTAAACAATATCAATAGTACAAACACCGATGATTCATTAGTTTATATTCAATCAATGAATGGAAGTAGAGCAACTATTGAAATCAAGGATTTAGACTTTCTTAAAGGGAAAATAATTAATCAGGCTGAGTTAATTTTACCCTTGTATGCGAATTCGGATTACATTAATTATGCTCCCATAAACAATCTATTACTCCTTAGCCTGAAAAAAGATGGAAATTTAGACTTTCTTACAGAGGATAATGGTGCCGGCTCAAATTTAAATTTAGAAAAGCTAAACTATAGCTTTAATGTTACACGCTATATACAAGCACTGGCAAACCAAAATGACTCTTTAACATCGACACTTTACATTGTACCTACTTTGGGAAGAGTAGATTATAAAAGAAGTATTATTGATAACCGGAATAATGCAGTTAAACTCAAAATAAAATACACCAAATAAACCCTAAGAAATGTGTGGAATTGTAGGATATATAGGTGAGAAACAAGCCTTCCCTATATTAATTAAAGGATTAAAAAGATTAGAATACCGAGGCTATGATTCGGCCGGAATAGCGATTCTAAATGGTAAAACAAAATTATTCAAAAAAAAAGGAAAAGTTTCCGAACTGGAAAATTTTACGAAAAACTCGGATACATCGGGGAATATAGGTATGGGACATACTCGCTGGGCCACACATGGTGAACCAAGTGACTCAAATGCACATCCTCATATTTCCCAAAAAGGAAAATTTGTGTTAATTCATAATGGCATTATTGAAAATTATGCCAACCTTCGGAAAAAACTCGAAAAAGAAGGCTACATATTTAAAAGCGAAACCGACACTGAAGTGCTGGTCAATCTTATCGAATATATCTATTTAAAGGGCGAAATTTCTGCCGAGATGGCCGTTCGCCTGGCTCTGTCAAGAGTTATTGGTGCCTATGGTTTAGTTATTGCCTGCCAAGATGAACCCGACCAGATTATTGCAGCCCGTAAAAGTAGTCCAATCGTTATTGGTGTAGGAGATAATGAATACTACATTGCCTCTGATGCAACTCCCATTATCGAATATACACAAAGTGTAATTTACCTGAATAATGATGATGTGGCAATTATTCACAAAAATTCATTAATCTTAAAAAACGTTAAAAATGAGCCATTAACTCCTAAAATTCAGAAATTAAATCTGGATATAGGAGCCATAGAAAAAAATGGATATAAGCATTTTATGCTCAAAGAAATTAACGAACAACCAAGGGCTATTAACGATACTTTTAGAGGTCGCATAGCTTCCGATCTGAAATCCATTCGTCTAGGTGGTTTACGCAAAGTGATGGATAGAATAATGGCAGCAAAAAGAATTGTTGTTGTAGCCTGTGGAACTTCATGGCATGCTGGATTAGTGGGTGAATATCTCTTTGAATCTCTGGCCAGGATTCCGGTAGAAGTAGAATATGGTTCAGAGTTCCGCTATCGCAATCCGATTATCAACAAAGACGATGTAGTGATTGCCATTAGCCAAAGTGGAGAAACAGCTGATACATTAGCAGCAATTAATCTGGCTAAAGAAGCCGGAGCTCTGGTACTTGGCATTTGTAATGTTGTTGGTGCCAGTATCCCTCGTGAAACCCATGCGGGAGTTTATACCCACGCAGGCCCCGAAATTGGCGTAGCTTCTACCAAAGCTTTTACAGCACAAGTTACAGTAATAGCTATGATGGCCATGCTCCTGGGGCATAAAAAAGGTATTCTTTCTGATGAAAAATATCATGAACTTATTAAAGAATTGGTTAGAATTCCAGATAAAATTAAAGAATCGCTTAAATCGGATAACTACATTAAAAGTATTGCCGAACAATTTAGCAATGTAAGCAATTCACTCTATCTAGGACGGGGTTTCTTATTTCCAGTGGCACTCGAAGGAGCTCTTAAATTAAAAGAAATTTCCTATATTCATGCCGAAGGTTATCCGGCAGCCGAAATGAAACACGGTCCTATCGCCCTCATCGATGAGAATATGCCTGTTTTCATTCTGGCCATAAAAGACAGTTCTTACCAAAAAATTGTATCTAATATACAAGAAGTCAAATCCCGAAAAGGAAAAGTTATTGCCATTGTTACAAAAGGCGATAACGTAATAACTGAGCTTGCAGACTATGTAATAGAGGTACCCAAAGTAATTGAGGAATTAGCTCCGCTACTTACCGTTGTTCCGCTACAATTATTATCCTATCACGTTGCAGTTATGCGCGGCTGTGATGTAGATCAACCCAGAAATCTGGCGAAATCAGTTACCGTAGAATAAACATTTATATATATTTGAGGTGTCTTTATTAAAGGCACTTTTTTTTATAAAAACTTTCAAAAATTGGTTTGATTTACTAAATTTCGCCTTAAAAATATAGTACAGAATATAAGTTTTTGCAAATCATTATGAAAAAAAAAATATTGGTTACCGGAGGAATCGGATATATAGGTTCACATACCACTGTAGAATTACAAAATGCCGGTTTTGAGGTTATTATCGTAGATAATTTATCCAACAGTAGAAAAGACGTGCTAGACCGTATCAAACAAATTACTGGTATTCAACCAATGTTTTATGAAATAGATTTATTGGAGAAGGAAAAACTAAAACTTGTTTTTAAAGAGAATAAAGATATTGCTGGAATTATTCATTTTGCGGCTTACAAAGCAGTTGGAGAATCGGTAAACAATCCCTTGAAATATTACAGAAACAATCTCGAAGGCCTCTTAAACCTCTTAGAGAATATACAGGAATTTGGTGTAAAGAATATTGTATTTTCGTCTTCTTGTACCGTTTATGGCCAGCCCGACAAACTTCCCGTAGATGAAAATGCTCCTATAAAAAAAGCGCTTTCACCCTATGGAAATACCAAACAAATAGCCGAGGAAATATTGAACGATACCATCTACGCTTCGCAAAATTTTAGAGCCATTGCCTTGCGATATTTCAATCCAATTGGTGCTCATCCATCGGCTTTAATTGGAGAACTTCCATTGGGTGTCCCCGACAATTTGATACCCTATATTACTCAAACAGCCATTGGCTTGCGAAAAGAACTAAGTATATACGGCGATGATTACAACACGCCGGATGGAACAGCCATTAGAGACTACATACACGTTGTGGATTTAGCAAAAGCACATGTTATAGCTGTCGAGAGGTTAATCAAAAAATCAGGAAAGAAAGATTTTGAAATTTTTAATCTGGGAACAGGAATAGGCTACTCAGTACGCCAAATAGTAGATACGTTTATAAAAGTGAATCAAACAGCTCTGAAATATAAAATTGTAGCCCGCCGCGAAGGCGATGTTGAACAAGTATGGGCAGACACCTCTTTTGCAAACAAAGAATTGGACTGGAAAACAGAATTAAATTTAGACGAAATGCTAAAATCCGCATGGAGTTGGGAAAAAAATTACCGAACATTATTTGAAATAAATGATTAAATTCACAACCAAAATAAATTTAACTCGTAGAATAAATTAAGATGGATAAAAAACGTAAAATTAAACTAGAGCATTTCAAAAATCTCGTTGCCGTTGCATGGGCAGATGGGCATTTTGATGAACAAGAATTAGAACTTTTGGCCGATAAAGCAGATGAATTTGGCCTGTCTAAAGAAGAAGTAGGCAAGGTTATTAAAGAAGCCGACACTTTGCAGTTTGTCGTTCCCCTCAACGATTATGACAAAGAAGAACAACTGGCAGATGTGGTCTATATGTCGATGGTCGATGGCCTGGTGCACGAGAATGAATATAAAATGTGTTTAGGAATTGCAGAGAAATTAGACCTTAACAAGCACTATTTGGATAAAATTATAGAATTAACAAAAAAATTATGGAAGTATAACGATTAAATCTTTTTTTGTAAATTGCAATAATCTTAAAAACAGAAATACGTTTTTTCAAGAATACCTAACCTTAATTTTGATATTAATGAAAAACTTTAACCGATTAGGGGTTATTGCCCTAATCTTGGGAATATTTTTAACGTCTTGCATGACCAACACCTTAAAGTCCCCCCAGTCAGAAAAGGCCAAAAAGCCTGAGGGAACGGCTTTGTATTTCTATAAAACCCGCTTTGCTAATTTACCAGATACCGCAAAATTTGTATTCTCTGGGACAACCTTAGAATCAACTCCCGAAATTAAATTATTCTATCAAAGAAGGCTGTTTAGAACAGCATGGACAAAAGATTATACACCAACAGCCGAAGCCGATTCTCTTATTGAATTAATCAAAAACTCCAAAAAATTAGCCCTTGTTCCACGCCTTTATCATCCAGATTTAATACAAAAAGTAAGAGCTCGCTTTACCGACACCCTAGACTTATTCGACCAACTAGAAAATACTTGTAACCTAGAATTACTTCTAACAAATGCTTCAGTCTTGATTACGAGACACTTGAACAGAGGATTTTTAAATATAGACACTATTGATTACCCCATAAAACCCAGACTCAATAAGTTAGAAATAACTACTTTGTTGAACGATGGAATTAAAAGCAACAACGTAATTAGCTCGATATTAAATATTCAACCCCAAAATCATTTTTACAAGCAACTACTTTCAGCTTACAACTGGTATCTTGAACATTCTGGTATGGATAGCATTATTATCCATATTCCAGATCCAGAAAAAGATTCTTTAAAAGCCTACGAACGCGCTAAGCAAATACTTATTAAAAACGGTTTTCTGATTTTTAAAAAAAATACAGCTATTAACAATAAAAGAGATTTTGAGCCTTCAATCACTAAAACAAAAATTTCACCAGATCATACACCCAATAATGATTCACTCTTTATTAATGCACTGAAAATTTTTCAACGCTTTAACGGCCTGAATCAAGATGGCAAAATTGGAAAATATACACGAAAAGCCTTGCAAAAAACGAATATTAATAAATACGAAGAAATTCTACTTACTATCGAAAAATTACGCTGGGAATATCCTTTACCAAAAAAATACATCTTTGTCAATATTCCTACTTTTAAATTAAGATACCTGGCTAATGATACAATAAAAACAGAGCACAAAGTAGTGGTTGGTTTACCCTACAAACAAACACCTGTTATGACCGATACTATGGAATATTTTATCACCTTTCCGGACTGGAACGTACCGGTTTCTATTACCACCCACGAAATTCTACCTAAAATGCAAAGCGATTCTTCTTATTTGCAACGAAATAATTATGTGATTTACGACAAAAATCTAAATGCTGTAAATGTAAATGACTTAAATATAGCAGAAATGGATGCCGGAACCATAAAAAAATATTATATCAAACAATCCGGAGGAAATTCAAATGCACTGGGAACAATAAAATTTATTTTCCCAAACCAATATGATGTTTATATCCATGACACCCCCTCAAAAAGATTCTTTCACAAAGATATACGCGCATTTAGTCATGGATGCGTCCGACTGCAAAAACCCTGGGAATTTGCTGAATTCTTACTAACACAAGAAAATAGAAAGGACTTTATTGATACCTTAATGCACTTTAAAACAAAAAAATGGCAACGATATGTTAGTTTACGCCCCAAAATTCCTGTTCTATTCAGATATTTTTCCGTAGAAGCCGATGAAAAAAACAATATTTATTACTATGCGGACATTTATAATCGGGACAAAGAATTGCTTCCTGAACTGAGGCGAATATATCATATTAAATAGGGAACATCTATATATGGTAAATTTCATGTTGTGATATAATTATTATAAAATAGTAAAATCATAAATACATAAGCACTTATAACAATGTATTACAATTTATAACTTAGTAAAATTGTCCACAATTAATTAATTTCCAATAAAAAAAGGCTTAATCAGGAATTCTATGGATAGACATTAATTAAACAGATTGCAATTTAGCCCGCAGGATAGGGTTTATATAATGTGAATGATTGATATAATACTCATTCGGTGCATATATAAAAAAACAAGACTGACCTTTTAGTTTCTGAATAATTCTCGAAAAAGAATTCATTGGTAAAGCAGGACAACCATAGCTCCTACCGAGACGCGAATTGTGCCTTACAAAATTTTCGTTTACATAACTCGCTCCATGAAGAACAATGCCGCGCAGGCGAGCATTATTATTAAAGCCGGCTTCCAGACCATCTAATTTTAAGGAAAAACCATTACTACCAAAATAGGTCTCATTAGTAACGTAAAAACCCAGACTACTCTGACGTGAACCCGGACGATTAGAAAAACGAGTAGCATAATTTAATCCACTATTGGCACCATGAGCCACCAAAGAATGAAATACTAACTTTTTATTTTTTATGTCGAGAGTAAAAAAACGTTCTTCAGTACGTGGCTTTGAAAAATCTACAATGGTTAATAAGGTGTCATTTTTAAGCAATCCC
>CAYQXT010000141.1:0-8949 GCA_964421365.1 uncultured Bacteroidaceae bacterium | reverse complement strand
GGGATACTCTATTCCCAAGTAAAAAATAAGAATAAAAAAACACAATCTATTGCAAAAGTTCTTTCCTCGGCATCTGGTGTGGGCAATTCTATGTTCCGAATAGGTGTAAAAAAAATTACCGAAGTAGATACTATCCCTTTTGGCATTTATAAAAGAGAGATTTTTGACCAAGTAGGATTATACAAGCCAGAATTAGTCCGCAATCATGATATTGAACTCTCCAAGAGAATGAAAAAAGCTGGTAAAAAATTACTTTTAAGCCCCAACACCTATGCAATTTATTATACCCGAGAAAATTTTAAACAACTTTTCCGAAATAATTTTGATAATGGTAAATGGAATATTCTAACCATTTTTCTAACTACTAGCTTTAAATCGTTAAGTTTAAGACATTTTGTTCCACTACTCTATATCCTTGGATTAATCTTTTCTTTTCTAGCCAGTTTGATTTTACCCGTTTTTTTATATCTAAGTGCATTTATTTTTATAGCCTATTTTTTATTTATTTTGTACTTTAGCCTTCGCCTGAAAGACAAAAAAACAAGTTTCAGATATTTATTTATAAGCCATTTTGTTTTACATCATTCCTATGCGCTCGGAGAGCTATCAGGAATACTTAAAATCATTAAAAAAAAGATACAAAAGTAAATGAACAAAACACAATTAAAAAAGGAAATTAGCACAAAGCTATCTTCCGAAAACATATTTTTCTACAACAAAGGGAGGGTAGCACTTTATGCCATCCTTCGTGCCATGAATGTAGGAAAAGACGATGAAGTGATTTTGCCGGCCTATACCTGTGTGGTGGTTCCCAATCCGATTATATATCTAGGTGCTAAGCCGATTTATGTAGATATTAATCAGGAAACATTCAATACTGATGCTAATAAAATCGAGGCAAAGATAACAAGGAAAACAAAAGTGATAATCTGCCAAAACACCTATGGCTTATCTTCTGATTTAGAAAAAATTAACGCCATTGCCCAAAGACATAATCTTTACACTATCGAAGATTGTACTCATGGCTACGGAAGCGATTACAATGGAAAACCCAATGGAACAAGTTGCGATGCAGCCTTTTTTTCTACCCAGTGGAATAAACCTTTTTCGAGTGGTGTTGGGGGATTTTCGCTGATTAACAACAAAAAAATTCTAGCCCAAATTATAGAACTGGAATCAAAAAAAATACCGCTGCCTTCTGCCCGAAAATTAAGCCTTAATTTACAATATCTAGCCAAAAGATTTTTAATTAACGATATAACATATTGGACTTTACTCGGATTCTATCGTTCCCTGACCCAAAATAATATTCTGTCTGGATCCTCATCCCACAGTGAAATAAGCTCAGTAAAAATGCCAAATAATTTTTTTATGGATTTTAGCGAGGTGCAAGCACGCGAGGCATTAAGAACTCTTACCGGATTAGACAAGCTAAATAAATTGAGAAAGGAAAATGCCAAAATTTACACAGATTTTTTGAAAAAAAACAACAAAAAATATGTACTCGAAAAATACCATGCCAATCACGGCTTTCTAAAATACCCCATCTTGGTCCAGAACAGAGAGAAATTCAAAGACTTAGCACAAAAAAATCATATTCCATTGGGCGATTGGTTCATATCCCCTCTACATCCGGTTACAGAAAACTTCGACAATTGGTATTTCCATCCTCAAAACTATCCAATAGCCGTAAAATCAGCCAAACAAGTGCTAAATTTACCTACCGAACACAAAAATCCACAGCGGATACTTAATTTTTTACGCACAAATATTGATTACTTATTGTGAAAAAAACAGTCTATCTCATTTTTATTTTAGCCATTTTCGCAAATTGTAAAAAAGAGACAAAAACACCCAATATAGAAGATATAGAAAAAGCCGTCAGAGCAGACCAGGATTATCGTGCCGTTTTTTATTATAGTGATTATTACAATATGCTGGAAACTATAAAAGAAAAAAAATGCATAGTCCTGCCACTCAACAAAATGCGAAATTATTTCGACTCAACTAAAGTCATTTTAGGTCTTCGGCACGATATTGATACTCACCTATTTAAAGCCATTGAGATGGCAAAAATAGAAAAAGAATTCAATTACAAAGCAAGCTATTACATATTGCCTACCGCCCGTTATTATTATCATACTCACACATCCGTTATGGTGGGAAAAAAAATAAAATAAATGATTCGATTTTTCGATATAATTATTTCTTTTTTAGGTCTATTCATTTTATTGCCTCTATTCATTATCATTGGCATTCTAATAAAAATAGATTCAAAAGGCCATATTTTTTTTCGTCAGGAACGCATCGGAAAAAACGAAAAGCCTTTCTTTTTGCTTAAATTCCGCACCATGGAAAACAATGCAGAAAAAAAAGGATTACAACTAACTATTGGCCAAAAAGATAATCGAATCACAAAAGTTGGATATTATTTACGAAAACATAAATTAGACGAATTACCTCAATTTCTGAACGTTTTAAAAGGCGAAATGAGTTTGGTAGGACCTCGTCCCGAAGTTAAAAAATATGTAAATTTATACTCTGCCGAACAAAAAAAAGTACTAAATCTAAGACCCGGTATTACAGACTATGCATCTATCGAATACAAAAATGAAAACGAAATTTTATCGAAATCAAAACAGCCTGAACAAACTTACATACAGGAGATTATGCCTAAAAAAATAAATCTAAACTTAAAATATATCAAAAATAGAAACCTAAAAGAATACTTTAAAATTTTATTTTTAACTTTTATACATATTTCAATAAATGAATAAAATACAAATCATCCCCGAAAAAATATCGCAAAAATTACTGATTATCCTACTGGCCATTTTACCCTTTAATTTTTTATGGTTTCCTATTTCCTTAGTTTTTTTGGGGGCAGTAGTGGTATTCTCAAAAGAAACAAGCAAAAATTTCCTAAGCAACAGCCAATCTTTTTATAAAAACTATTTGATTTTAAACACTTCTTTCTATATCCTTATCGCTCTTTATACCATCTTAGCTCCCGATAAAAAACTGGCTCTACTTAATGCACAAGAAAAATTAGCCCTCTTAATTATTCCCCTTTTTTTTGCCGCTTTTGACTTTACTTTTATTAAGAAAAACTACAAAATTCTGTTATACAGCTTTATAATTGGACTCTTTATAGCCACCTTGCTTTCTTATTATCACTCCTTTATGCAAGCACTTGTCCAAAAAAATGACGGTTCTTGGATATTAAACTTAACAGGCGATTCCGAAATGAAAAAAAAAGGTTTCTGGGAATTAGTCCACTTAAGATATTGCTATTTTGGCTATAGCTATCTATCAAGCAATATACACGTCAGTTATTACGCACTATTTCTCAATTTTGGGATTGCATTCTTATGGACAGAAATAAAAAGTTTTTTGGCAATTAAAAACAAGCTAAAATTAATTTTAATTAGCCTTTTAGCTCTTTATTTTATCTTTTTTGTTTACCTTCTACAATCACGTGCAGGCTTAATCACCATAGCCATCCTCATCCTTTTCTTTTTTATAGAGGCCTTCTGGAAACTCAAAAAATTAAGAATAACAATTCTTTCTCTGGCAGCTATCAGTATCATTTTTATAGCCTATCTTTTTGCAAATTCAAAATTATATACCAACCTACAAGAAATTGAGCACAAAAGTAATCAGGTAGATGATAGGTTTTATATCTGGAAAGCCTCCCTTGATTTGATAAAAGAAAATCCGATTATTGGCTACGGTACAGCCAGTCAAAAGATAGTTGTAAAAAACAAAATGAATAAATTATACCCGCAAATCACAGAAAAACGACCTCAGTACGATGATCCGCATAACCAGTTTCTCGCTTTTTGGATACAGAACGGAATCTTAGGCCTACTTTTCTTTCTATTCGAGTTCTTTTATATGTACCGCATCTCATTTAAACAAAAAAATCAATTACTTTTCTACCTCACTACCCTTGTACTTGTCAATGTGCTTTTTGAATCCATGTTTGAACGTTCTATCGGTCTGATATTCATAATGCTTTTCAGCTCCCTTCTAATAATTCAGGGTGAATCAAAAACAACACTTAGTTAATTCCATATTTCCATTTTCTAAATCCCCTTTTCTTTTTCAAAACAGGCTGGTTTTCGTTTTCAGCACTAAGCCTCCGGTCTGCTCAATCCAAATATCATATTTCTTTCCTTTGTACATTACCTTATGTACCGAATTTCCCAGAAAACTTCTAACCCCCATTTTTCGGGCATATTGCTTATCCGTGGTAAAACGCATTAATTCTTTCACTCGTTCAGGATACTTTTTGGCATCCACTCCATAAATCTCATTTTCACCACGTTCGTAGAGTAAAGGAATGCTATCGGCATCCATATAATTCAATTTTATTCCGTCAACAGCAGCCATTTTTTCACTAAAAATACGATAAGGAAGAACTAAATTATGCTTTTCGCCTTGCGAAATGGTGCTATAATTAAAATTTAAAACTAATGCATCAAAATAAATATCATATCCCTTTATTTCTATACTTTGTGTCTTTCTTTTACCACTTGTTTTATCATTGCTATAATATTGTATATCAAGTTTTGTAATCCCTTTAACATAATCAACATCTTTAATAGTCAAGCTAGCTACTTTATACCTTTTATCCAATTGCTTCACCACGGTCGATAGTTCTTCTATTTTCTTTTGATTTTGCAAAAAGGCCTGAGTACTCTGCAAGGCCGTAGAAATACCAACAAGCATACTCAGAGCAACAATTATCCCTAAAACAACCGGAAATTGAATAATAATCTTTAATACAGGCCGAAATAAATCCCTGATTAACAAATATATACGTTCTCCCAAAGGAATAAAACCACTTCCATAAGCAGTAGAGCCTTTACCAGCTAGCTTTCTTAATTTCAAGGAGTGAGCATAAGTAGCTATAAAATAGATAAAAAAACCACTCAACAATAAAATTCGTCCCAACAATGTGGTAACAAAAAATAAAAGAAAATCAGATACTGGTTTCAAAAACCAATTAATTTGCTGTAATAATTCTAAAGAATTTTCCATAATTTACTTTATATATCAAAATTAATTTTCTATAATTTCGATTCCTCCTTTTGTATGCGTAATAATTTCGTATTCCTGACCAATTTCAAAATGCTTCAAGTTTTCGATATCATGCACAGCATTTCCAAAAGATTTATCAGTATTTAAAGAATCTTTTACTTCCTTAAATATCTTTTTAAAAGCATTTTGATAATCAATACTTACACCATCACTTGAATATATCAGCGGCAAACCAGCTTTATCATAAAAATGAAATAGCGAAATCCCTTTTTCGGCAGGAATATAGTTAGTGAAAAGCTTAGACGGAAAAGCAAGATACAGGCTATCAGTCTTATAGCTCTCAAAGTCGAAAAACAACTCACTCCCTTTCAAAGTCTCAGACACAGAAGCCACTTCTTTTTTATTCAAATCATAAAATTTCAAATTTACACTTACCGTACTATCTGTACGGGCACTCACCATAAAAGCAAGTGGTCGATTCTCTCTTTTTAGATGCCCCAGTATTTCGGTTAAATTGCTTATCTTTGTTTGCTGCTGTCTCAGACAGGAAGGCATAATGTAATTAAACACGATTAAAGCTGCAAAAGCCAAAATAATTCCCCAAATAATCGTCTTTTTCATTATCTCATTTTTTTAAACGCAAATTTACTCCTTTAAAAGATAAATACAAAATTATAGTTCGCCTCACAAAGCTCACAGACCTTCTTAATGAAATTTACAATTGCTTAAAGACTTTTACAGCTTTTTAACAAAACCTTTCGCCCATTTCTTCTCCAACAATAGTAGTTTTGCATAATAATTTTAAAAAATGACAGCAGCATTAATTTACAAGCTCATTATCGCTCTTATTCTTATTGATTTTTTCATTCAGCAAGGATTGAATTACTTGAATAAAAAGCAATTCCACTTTCAAGCTCCTCCCATACTCAAAGACATATACAATCCCAAAGAATATCATAAAAATCAAAACTATCTATCCGAAAATCATAGATTCTCTCAGCTACACTCCCTATTCTCCATTTTTATAATCCTACTCTTGCTGCATTTCCAGTTTTTCGCACGCTTCGATGAATTTCTCCGCTCCTATATCAACAATCCAATATGGCTATCTATTCTTTATATCCTCACTTTAGGCCTGAGTGCCGACTTAATTAATACCCCTTTTTCTTATTATGATACCTTTGTAATCGAACAAAAATATGATTTCAATAAAACAAGTCATAAAATTTTCTGGACAGATAAACTCAAATCATGCTTGCTGAGTCTAATTCTCGGAATGCTCATTCTGTACCCTATAATTTACTTTTTCAATGAATTTCCCCATCAGTTTTGGCTCTACACATGGATACTGATAAGTGCCTTTTCGCTTTTTATGGCCATGTTTTATAGTAATATTATCGTTCCGCTGTTCAATAAACAAACACCACTTGAGGAAGGTGAATTACGGAAAGCCATTGAACAATTCAGCTCAAAGGTAGGATTTAGATTAACCAATATTTACGTTATCGACGGCTCAAAACGTAGCACCAAAGCCAATGCCTATTTTACCGGTCTGGGAAAACAGAAAAGAATTGTACTTTACGACACACTAATTGACTCTATGAACACGCAAGAAATTGTAGCCGTTTTAGCACACGAAATTGGTCATTATAAACACAAACACATTATTAGTAGTCTCATTATTTCCATACTGAATATAGGAATCATGCTTTGGCTATTTTCTCTTTTTGCCAATCACCCCATTTTTTCACAAGCACTAGGAGTGGCACAACCCAATATTCATATTGCAGCCATAAGTTTTGCTATTTTATATAGTCCGATAAGTAGTATAATAGGCTTTTTTATAAATAAATTATCCCGAAAAAACGAATACCAGGCCGATACTTTTGCAAAGGAAAATTTCGAGCCGGAATATTTAGTCAGCGCCCTGAAAAAATTGGCAAAGAAAAGCCTGAGTAATCTAAACCCTCATCCATTATATGTGGCTGTGAATTACTCACATCCAACACTGTATCAGAGAATAACTAACTTAATTGGTAAAACGAAGTAAAAGGTGCTAAACAGATGAAAGAAAGCCTAAAAATAAGTTTTATACAGGCAGATATTGCTTGGGAAAATGTAGAGGTAAATCTGAGCTACTTTGAAAATGAAATTCAAAAAATTGGCCAGACCGATATTATCGTACTACCGGAGATGTTCAACACCGGTTTCAGCATGAAACCCGAAAAGACCGCCGAAACCATGGACGGTAAAACTATTGACTGGTTACGAAACACGGCAAGCAAAAAAAAATGTGCAATAATAGGTAGTTTGGCTATTAAAGAAGCTAATCGTTTTTTCAACCGCCTGATATTTTCTTTTCCTGACGGAAATATAAGCTTTTATAACAAGAAACACTTGTTTGTTTTATCCGATGAACATAAAAAGTTCACCGCAGGAAGCAATTTACTACTTGTAGATTATCTCGGCTGGAAAATTAAACCACTCATTTGTTACGACTTACGCTTTCCTGTTTGGGCACGGAATGTCGAAGATTATGATTTACTGATATATATTGCCAACTGGCCGTCATCAAGAAGTGTACAATGGAAATTGCTTTTAAAAGCCAGAGCTATTGAAAATCAATCTTATACATTAGGAGTAAACAGAATCGGTAAAGACGAAAATAATTATGTATATTCAGGAGATACCTTGTTGATTAGCCCAATAGGTAAAGAACTATGCAACGCGGAAGACGAAGAAACGACAAGAACAATAGAAATAAATAAATCTTGGCTTAACGAAGCCAGAGCCCATTTCCCCGTATTAAAAGACCGCGATAATTTTGACCTTTGAGCGTGCTTTCAAACCGTTAAGTGTGCTTGTTCCCTAAAGTGTCTAAAATATTTAACAAAAAAAATGACCTTCGAGAGTGCATTCACCTCGAAGAGCCATTTCCAACAATAATTTGTTGCTACCATGAAAGAACTTGTTGCGTAAAGGTTTATTCAAAATGTGTGCCAATTGCCGTAAAACATTTTTTTGCATGACGAAAATCATATATAAATACTTGATTTTTAAAGCATTTTAAAATAAATTTGTAAAGAAAAAAAAATAATTACTAAAATACATAGAAATGACATTATTACAACAAATTACAGAAAGAGCAAAGCAATCGCAAAAGCATATTGTTTTGCCGGAAGGAGTAGAACCAAGAACACTCGAAGCCGCAGCTATTATCATAAAAGAGGGGATAGCAAAGATTTCATTAATCGGAAATCCAGAGGAAATACAACAATTAGCAAAAGAAAAAGGAATTGAAGCCGAGATTGCTAAGGCAAATATTATTGACCCTAAAAAACACGACAAAAAAGAGTCTTATGCTGAATTAATGGTCGAAATCCGCAAAAAAAAGGGGCTGACCAAAGAGCAAGCGCTCGAGCTACTTGAAAATCCATTATATCTAGGAGTTTTAATGATTAAAGCGGGAGATGCAGATGGCGAAGTAGCTGGTGCCATGAATGCAACAGGAAATGTACTTCGGCCGGCTTTTCAATTTGTAAAAACAGCTCCGGGCATATCCGTTGTATCAGGTGCCTTTATCATGATTTTAAAAGATAAAGAATTTGGTGAAGACGGTGTCCTCGTATTTGCCGACTGCGCAGTTCATCCAAATCCAACAGCAAAAGAATTGGCCGAAATTGCCGTAGCAACAGGAAAAACAACCCGTGCAATTGCCGGTTTTAACCCCAAAATTGCTATGCTTAGTTTCTCGACAAAAGGAAGTGCTCAACACGAAATGGTAGATAAAGTGGCCGAAGCCACCAAATACGCTCAAGAAATGGCACCCGACATGCAAATAGACGGCGAATTACAAGCCGATGCCGCGATTATAGAAGCCATCGGACAGAAAAAAGCCCCTGG